>JAAZBG010000097.1 GCA_012513915.1 Fibrobacter sp. | reverse complement strand
TCCTTCTGGCTTCTGGCTTCTGGCTACTGGCTACTGGCTACTGGCTTCCCCCCCCACAACCATCCCTCCGCTCAATCGCCGCTCCCAGCGAAAGAAGCCTCTTGTCAATGTGCTCATATCCTCTGTCAATTTGTTCGATGTTGTTAATAATACTCTTTCCCTCAGCGGCCAGTGCTGCGATCAGAAGGGCATATCCCGCACGGATATCCGGTGAACTTAATGTTGCTGCGTAGAGCGGTGATGGTCCCACGATGACACAGCGGTGAGGATCACACAGGACAATCTGTGCTCCCATGCCACGCAGTTTGTCGGTAAAAAACAGGCGTGATTCAAACATCTTTTCGTGAATAAGACAGGTACCTTCCGACTGGGTTGCCGTGACAATCATGATTGACATAAGGTCACTGGGAAAACCCGGCCAGGGTGCATCATCGATACGCGGTATCGCACCGCCAAGGTCTTTGCGTATTTTCAGTGGTTGACGCCCCGATACGTGAAGCGAATGCTGTTCTTTGTTGACATCAACAATAACACCGATTCGCTCAAACTGGAACAGAATCATCCGCATCACCGATGTGTCAACGCCGGTAATGGTGATATCAGATTGTGTCGCAGCAGCAAGCCCGATAAATGAGCCGGCCTCAATGTAGTCACTACCGACCGTGTGCTCTACCGGTGTTGTCACCCTTTTGTCAGATCCGTGAATCGTGAGCACATTCGATCCGATACCCTCAATGGTAATACCGAGTTTTTCAATAAAGCGGCACAGTCCCTGAACGTGCGGCTCCGATGCGGCGTTTGCTATGATCGTAACACCGTTTGCCCCGGCGGCAGCGATCACCGCATTTTCTGTCGCGGTCACTGATGCTTCATCAAGATAGATATCTGCACCACGTAGTCCCGCCTGCGCATCAAGAACAAAATTTATCTCCTGAGTAATATCCGATGACACTTTACGTTCAATCTGGAATTTTGCACCGAGCGCCTGAAAAACGAGAAAATGCGTATCAAGGCGGCGATGGCCGATCATATCACCACCCGGCTGACGGATTATTGCCTGTCCGGTACGAACCAGCAGTGATGACGCAAAGAGGATTGATGCCCGTATGGCACTTGAAAGTTCAAGCGGAAGTATTGATGTCGTTAGTCCTGATGGATCAATGGTTACGGTGCCGTTAATTATCGGAGTGACACTGGCGCCGAGGACTTCGGCTATTTTTAGCATGTTTCGCACATCTGCAATATCGGGTACATTCCTAAAGGTCACAGGGGATTTGCTGATAAGTGCTGCGGAAATAAGCGGTAGTGCTTCATTCTTATTCCCCGCTACCTGAATAGAACCACTGAGTTTCCGCTTGCCATCAACGATAAATGCGCTCATCCAGAACTCCTTCACCCAACAGTGATGAATCGTAACAACGTAATTTTAGAAAATGTACCGCAGTCCTGACATAGTGATCTGAACGGAACATGCTGTAAATACACGTTAAGAAATTACTTTCCGCATTAATAAAGAAGAAATAGTATATTATTATAGTACAGAGATTCAGAAATAATTGGTGGATCCCGTAGAACCTGACCTTGAACGTATCCATTTTTTATTAAAGTACCTCTGTTTGCGTTTGTGCTATTTCTTGACTAATGCCTCTATAATGGGAATTCTTCTTTAGATAGTGAGTGCACGCCGCCTGCAACGTCTTGCGGATTTCGAGCTATATAAGGGAACAACCAATTTTCATAGTAGGGATCAAGAAAGAGCCCGCAGGCAGAGGTTTTTTTATTTTGAGAGAATCAACTTCTCATACTGCCAGATCATCGAATCTGCCAGTGTACTCTTCTCACCGAGATACCGTAACGCAAGCGCGACCGATTCAATGGTCGAAAGTCCCTCTTTCTTTGATTGGTTTCGTAACGACTCGTGCTCCGGATTAAGGGTGATACGGTTGAGTTTCAGAAACCAGGGATTGCGCCACCAGAGCGTTTTTGCCTGCTTCCAGGAACCATCAAGCGCGATAATTCCCCGAAGTTTGATTTCACTCTGAAGAATCGGTTGATCTTTCCGGTCAAAAATTTCCACGGGTGATAAACTCTGAGCGTGTCCCTTGAGGTAGAGGATACCCCACTGTGATGGCTGCTCATGTTCTCCTGCTACAGATTTAAAATTCGGCCATGAGAGTCCTGCAAAAACCTGACAGTTTCTTAAAATAAGACCGCAAAGATGTGCAGAATTCAATTTTTTAAATTGTTCCTGAGGGTGCTGAAGGATAATCACACGCAGCTTGTTACTAAATGATGTAACCTTTTTGCAGATACAGTCACTTTTATCCCGGTAACAGGTTGTACAGATGCTGAATTTATCGAAACGCGCATGAACACGCGGATCTTTTTCCTCAACGAGCTTTTTATTTTCTGTGGAGTTCATCTGGGCTTCCATTGCTTGGATATATGATTTGCTTTTAACAATAGATAAAAATAACATTATTCAGGTGATAACGGTAGAAAAGTATGTGCGCAGTGAATATCTGATGATTATTGTGATAAACCACAAAATATCCAATTGGACATTTTGAATTAAAAAACCTGAAATCCCCCATAATTAAGGGGGGCGCGTCCAGCGGAGGATTTCTTATGCGGGAGCAGTCGGAAGCCACAAAGGGCCCCGGCTACGGGGCATTTTACCTACCTGCTACGTGCTACGTGCTACGTGCTACCCCAAACCGCTTGCTACCATCCTTCCGCCCAGAATTCTTAAACCACTGGAATACTCCCCGGAGCAGAAGTATTTTACATTAACCGGTTCAGTAGCGCAGCTACGTTTAAATTTCCTAAGGGGTAGGGTGTATGGGCAACAGGTCAGAAACTCAGTGTATGCCGGGCACCGGATGTGGTATCCGGTGCAAACCGGTTCATGGTCAGGGTGATATTTCCCGGAGTGTAACGGTGTTTCACTACAAGGCAGGTTTATTCTAATGACTCCTGAACTGTTTGCGCTGCTGACACTTCTGTTAAATCTTGTGCTGTCGGTGACTGTGGTGTTTCGAAAGTACCAGCGGAAAACAACGATCCCGCTCTTAGGTATCGGCGTGCTGCTTCCGGTGGCTAATTACCTGGGGATACGATTTTTCAATAACACGCTTCAAATTGAATTGTCCCATATTTTTGTCAAACTGTATTTTGGATTGTCTGTCGTTGCAATTGTTTTTATTACCTATATAGCAGGTACCTTTCTGCGTGCCGATAACCGTCTGTTTTTTTTCAAAGAAAAAGTATCTGTAAATGTCAATGTGTTCTATCTGGTGATACTGTTCACAGGGCTTGTATCAGTTTTTCTTTTACCGACAGAGAATGTCAGCAGTAGGGATATTCTCCTGATGAATAGTGTACAGTTTGATCTTCTGATATTTCTGATTCTTGCGCTTCATACGTATGCGCTGTTCTCGCTTGAAAGAACATGGCACTATGCACACGAATACCAGAGGAGGATAACGAGGCTGTTTTTTATCCCAATGATTGTACTGGTAGTATGCAATATTTTCTTTTATACAACGACCTATATTTATCATTCAATCAATTCGATGATACTTCAGGTGAACTTGGTTGTTCAGGGTATTACATTTCCTGTATTGTTAATTGGATTTTTCAGATACCGTATTGGGAATGAAAAGGTGACCATTCCGAGAAATACCGTATATTCATCATTCTCGCTCTTTCTTTGCGGGGCGGCATTTCTTGGACTCGGGACAACACTGTATTTGTTTAAAATCCTGAATATCGATTTTGAATGGTTTGAATCGACGCTACTGGTATTTACAGTTGCGTTTCTGCTCTTTCTTCTTGTGTCAAGTGGTAATATGCGAAGAAGAATTATCCGGTTTGTAAATAGTCAGTTTTATTCAAACAAGTATGATTACCGGGATCAGTTTTTCCGGTTGAATCAGGCGTATCTCGATAGTGCAACGCTTGATAATGCGGTAATAAACCTGGTTGAAAATATCAAATATGCGGTAACTGCCACCGATGCATTCGTGTTTCTGAAAGATCCCAATTCGAACAGTTTTACCCTGAAACGGAATCCTGAATTCGGTACGATGGATAGTATCACCATTCCTGCCAATGATCCGGTGGTGCTGGCATTTGAGAAAAATACTGCACCCCTTGTACTCAATCATCCTGATGTTACAGAACGGGAACGTGCAGTACAGATATCGCTTGATAAAAGAGTACTGTCGCTGTCACCGACAAATGTTTTTCCTATCATGCATAACGGTAGTATCAATGGTATTCTGCTAATTGTGATAAAATCACGAATGCTTGACATTGAGGATGATACGTTGATACATGTTTTTGCACAGGCAATCGGTTCTTTGTATCATAAAAACTTTCTTAAACAGAAAGAGGTTGAAAGCGGACAGTTTCAATCGTTTAATCAGATCGTATCATTTGTTGTTCATGATCTGAAAAATCAGATAGCTACATTATCCCTGATTGCAAAAAATGCAGATACTTATATCGAAAATCCGGAGTTTCAGAAAAGTCTTATCCGGTCAATACGTACCTGTGCAGAAAATCTTACCGAACTCACCGACACACTTTCAAAAAGCCGTAAGGGACTTGTTTTTTCTATTACCGATGAACCGGTTCTGCCGATAATCGGGAAGGTACTTACAAGCCCGCTGGTGACAGAACATGATGACGTAACTGTTGATTGGCTCAATAAAGAGAGTTGTAATGCGTCAATTGATAGTACGGCACTGGAGCATGTTGTGATCAATATAGTAAAAAATGCGATCGAAGCAATGGAGGGAAAAGGCACCCTGCGTGTGTATTGCGGTAAAGCAGGCAGTAAAGCGATTGAAACCCTGAAACGTTTCAACCTTTCAGATTCACAAGTAGGAAAACGGACCGCGGTTATCTGTATTGAAGACAACGGGTGCGGCATGGATAGCGATTTTGTTGAATACAAACTGTTCAAACCGTTTGAGACGACAAAAGACAAGGGAATTGGTATTGGGTTATATCAGTGCAAAACATATATTGAAAAAATGAATGGTGTATTACTCTGCAGCTCCAAAGCTGGTGAAGGGACTGCATTCTGCATTTTACTTTAACATAACAGATGGAATTGCTACATGTCATTACTATTAATAGCTGAGGATAATCAGGCGTTACGTGAAAACATGAAATGGGCATTGGTTTCCGAGTACAATGTTATCGAAGCGGATACTGCTGATGACTGTGTCAACCTGTTTAAAATGAAGAAACCAGACCTTGTGTGCCTTGATATGGGCCTCGACAATGAGCCGCTGAAGGGTCTTGAAATAATTGATACACTACTGACCATTGACCGGAATGCGAAAATTATCGTCATTACCGCAAATACGTCATCAACGGTAGGTCCGGAGTCAGTACGAAAAGGTGCGTTCGATTTTTTTAATAAGCCGGTTGATATCGATCAGTTGAAAATAGTGATTAAGCGGGCATTAAAACGAAGCGAGCTGGAGAAACAACTGCCGGACAGCACTGATACAGCAGGCGTGGTACAGTCTGATGCAACGTTGTCAATGATCGGCGAAAGCGCTGCAATGAAACAGGTCTTTGAAATAATAAGGAAATTGTCGCAAACCGATATGAACGTACTTATCTGTGGTGAGAGTGGTACCGGAAAAGAACTCTGTGCGCGTGCGATTCATTATCACAGTGCCCGGAAAATGAAAAATTTTGTTCCTATCAACTGCGGTGCCATACCCGAAAATCTTATTGAGTCGGAACTCTTTGGGTATGTCAAGGGTGCATTTACAGGAGCAAATTCTGACAAGGAAGGGCTTATTGAGTCTGCAAACGGTGGAACTTTGCTGCTTGATGAAATTGGAGAGATGCCGAAAAATCTTCAGGTAAAACTACTGCGGTTTCTTGAGGATCAGAATGTTCAGCGGGTAGGGGATACGGTGTTGCGTAAAGTAAATGTGCGTGTCATTGCCGCGACAAACAGAAAAAACCTGGATAGCGGGGATTCCGAGATGCGAAGTGATCTCTATTACCGTCTGAGTGAATTCCAGATTGATCTTCCACCACTTCGTCAGCGGGGGGAGGATATTCTTATTATCGCGCGGGCGCTTGTTGCAAAGAATCGCGAAAAATTCGGATCTGCCAGGCTGCAACTGAGTCCACGGGCAGAAAGTGCCCTGTTAAATTACTCCTGGCCCGGAAATGTACGGGAGCTTGAAAACAAACTGAGTCGTGCAAGTATTATTTGTCAAAATCAAACCATTGAACCGGATGATCTTCAGCTTGCATCAGTATCATCATTCAGTAATATGAACTTTAAGGACGCCCGTAATGCATTTGAAAAAGAGTATCTCACAAACCTCCTTAAAAGATTTGATTATAATATCTCTGACGCTGCCCGTGCCGCAGAAATAAGCCGCCCGACACTGTACGATATGATGAAAAAACTTGGTTTGCAAATACATACGGAATCGCATATTAAACAGTAGGTTTTTTGGGGGGGATGCACAGGCGGGTAATTATCCGCTCTCCACTTCTCACTTCTCACTTCTCACTTCCCACTTCCCACTTCCCACTTCCCACTTCCCACTTCATAACTCTTTGCAGAACGCAGAACGAAAAACTACCCCAATGGTACAACATGCCGTACACTGTCAGTAAAAATACACGTTGACGTAATATTGAATTCCCTGAGTACCGGAATCAGTGTCTGATATGATTTACCGACAAGAAAGGGCTCATGGGCATCAGAGCCAATCGTGGTGTTTGCACCAAGGTCTCCGATTCTTTTCAGCATATAGCAGAAAAGATCATCTTTGTCAACCGTATTGGCCTGCGACCACATAAACCCGTTTGCGTTAATTTCGATGCAGCAATCATTATCAATAGCAGATTGTATTGCGCTGTCAAGCAGTTGCCGGACAGCAGAACAGCCACCGGATGGCATCTGAAAATAACGCCATATAAAGTCAATGTGCGCTATTGACTGAAAAAGGTTACTTTTAAATGCGGCATTGACCAGACGAAAGTATTCGTTATAAATGCGATCAGTCGGAGTCTCCTGAATCTCGGAAAGGTGTTTCCAGCTGATTCTTGGCAGGCAATGAACCGAACCTATTTTAAAATCAAAGACATAATCGCCGAGGGCACTTTTCAGAAGCTCATCGGCACCTTCAATAAAGTCAATTTCGAGCCCTGATTTAATACTGATCTGATTGCTAAAAACATCCCTGAGATCTGCAATCTCCAGAAGGTATCGGGGAAGGTTCCGCTCATTCATTCCCCAGTCCCATAACCGTCGTTTCTGGACTTTTGATAAATAATAGCGGCCTAAATGGTCAGTAAAGCAGATCTCATGTATACCCTTTTGTATAGCAGCCTGGATATACTGGATAATCTGCCCATGTGCATGGCCGCAATAGGGGGAATGAATATGATAATCTACAATCACGATTCCTCAGACAGTAAGTACTGCATCTTTAAGTTTACCGGTTGATTCTGTTTTTTCAAGGAGCGGATCAATACACTCCCGTATGAAATCATGCACCTGCTCCGGAGCACGTCCTACAAAAGTTGACACATCAAGAAGCTTTGCAAGTTCCTCTCTGGTAAGACCAAATGATGCATCATTTGAAATGCGCTCGATCAGATCGTTTTTATTACCTTCCATTTTAACCTGGCGAGCGGCATCCATCGAGTGGACCCGTATCTTTTCATGAAGTTCCTGACGATCTCCACCTTTTTTCACACATGCCATAATGATGTTTTCTGTTGCCATAAACGGAAGCTCATCATTGATATGACGCTCGATTACTTTCGGATAAACAACAAGACCATCAGCAATATTGATTGCAATAAGTAAACTTGCATCAGCACTTAGAAACATCTCCGGAATCGAGAGCCGCTTGTTCGCGCTGTCATCAAGTGTTCTTTCAAACCACTGCTCTGCGGCGGTCATTGCTGGTGATTGACAGAGTGAGATGATGTATCGACAAAGCGACGTCATCCGTTCACTACGCATCGGATTGCGCTTATAGGCCATTGCGGATGAACCGATCTGACTCTTTTCAAACGGTTCCTCCACTTCTTTCAAATGCTGCAGCAATCTGATATCGTTTGCCATCTTGTGAAGTGACTGCGCAAGGCCGCTTAAAAGCGACGCAACCTGATAGTCAATCTTGCGGGTATAGGTTTGACCGGTAACGGGGAGTGCTTTACTGAATCCCATCCGGTTTGTAACGTTTATGTCAAGCTGACGCACCTTGTCGTGGTCGCCATCAAAAAGCGTAAGAAAGCTTGCCTGTGTACCGGTGGTTCCCTTGACACCACGAAATGGCATGTTTTCAATAAAGTACAGGATATCATTGAAATCCATTACAAGGTCATACATCCAGAGGCATGCACGTTTTCCAACCGTGGTCAGCTGAGCCGGTTGAAAATGTGTAAAGCCAAGCGTGGCAAGATCTGCATGGTTCAGGGCAAAGCCGCGGAGCAGTTCAATAAGTCCGGCAAGTCTTCCAAGCAGCAACTTCAAACCATCACGCATCTGGATGAGATCCGTATTATCACCAACGTAGGCACTGGTTGCGCCAAGATGAATTATCGGACGAGCCCTGGGACAAACCTCACCAAACGTATGAACATGCGCCATGACATCATGACGGACTTTTGCCTCAAATTTTTTTGCGAGTTCAAAGTCGATATTTTCAATATTAGCTTTCATCTCATTGATCTGTTCATCACTGATCGAAAGACCAAGTTCTTTTTCGCATTCTGCGAGTGTGATCCAGAGTTTTCGCCAGGTTGAGAATTTGCACTGTGGAGAGAAAATGTACGACATCTCCTTTGATGCATAGCGTTCGAGAAGCGGATTGAGATACTCTTTCATTGATTCCTGATTCATCTGCTGATTCCTGATTGATTATAAAGGTGTTTGAATTAAGTTCATATGCATTAACAGACGATAACAATCTAATCTGTTTATAACCGGTTAAAAAACAAAAAATAATGATAACTCCAGGATTTTATAGTTGTTTCAAAAAATAAGAAATCGGACAAGATAAAATCGCCGGAAAAACTATTTAATATAGTTTATACCAGCACTCCCGGTTGTGTGCAATGTATTTTTATAAAAACTTGTGTTAATTTTTGTGTTGTTTGTTATATTCCATATATATATCACTGTATATATCACTGTTTTTTGAATTGATACGAATTGTTACTGTAAAAACGTATGGATTTTTCCGGATTTTACCGGTACATAACATATTCACCAACGATCAGGGTGAAAGGGGTAAGATTATGGCAGCCAGGTTTTTAAAGGTACTGCTTTTTGTGGTTTGTTTGATAACCGTTCAGGTGTCATCTCAAACAATTGAAACACTTATGTCCAATGGCGTTACGTTGCTTGAACGCGGTGCGTACAGTCAGGCAATTACAGCGTTTCGTAAGGTCGTGGCAAGAGAACCGGATCATTTTGAGGGACAGTTCAATCTTGCATTCGCGTACCTTCAGTGGGGAAGAAGTGGTAATGCTATAGAGGAGTTTAAAAAAGCGCTTGCCTATCAGCCCAAAAATTCACAGATCTGGTCGAACATGGCATTTGCATACAGTAATCTTGGAAAGAATGAAGAAGCCTTGTATGCGTTGACTCAGGCGGTTACATACGACTCTGAAAATATTCCTGCAAGAATCAATCTGGCATCAATGTATGCAAATGCTAATCGCCCAAAACAGGCCAAGGAGCAATACGAGAAGGTACTTGCAATAGATCCTTCACATGAGGAGGCTCTTGTCAATTTGTCGAAGTGTTATCTGGCTGAGAAACAATACGATGAAGCAATCAAGTGTCTTAATAGAGTTGCGGAAGCATATCCAAATAATGGTGAAGCGCATTTTGAACTCGCAAATATTTACTGGAAACGTCAGAATAATCTCGATAAAGCACTGGCTGAGTATAAGCTTGCAGTGACGTTGACGCCTGAGAACATGGGTTTTTATGAGAACTACAAAAATGCCCTGTTGGAAAAAGGTGAGAAAGTTGATGCCATCGAACTTTTGAAAAGCGCACAGCTTAAAACAGATGATCATTTACGGAAAGATAGATTTCAGGCAGAGATTAACCGTCTTGAAACGGGAAGCAGTACCGGTCAGTCCGCTATTGCTATGGAAAAACTTGAGTCAAAAGAGAATATTTCTGATTTGAAAAGTGAACTTCGTAAAAGCAGCGTAAATGAGGGTAAACGTATTGACGCAAAGCCGGTTAATATCCTTGGTGATCTTGAATCGATCAGTGCAGATACTGGTTCGACTCCAAAGCTTGATCTACGTGGTGAAGCAAAAAGAAAAGCTGCTGACAAATAATCTGATCAGTGCACATTGTTACTT
Source organism: Fibrobacter sp. (assembly GCA_012513915.1). Lineage (GTDB taxonomy): Bacteria > Fibrobacterota > Chitinivibrionia > Chitinivibrionales > Chitinispirillaceae > JAAZBG01. The sequence goes on along the minus strand of JAAZBG010000097.1, from coordinate 30,623 downwards.
TACAATGTGCACACATGTACGGTAATTCATCCAGTGTATCATTATAACTCATATCGTCAATACCTTAAAAAAAAGTTCGGTACCGCCGTCTTAAAAATTCCATTAAGCGGCGGTTTCTCCTGTCCTAACCGTGATGGTACAAAAAGCAGTGAGGGGTGTTTGTTCTGTGACAACCGCTCGTTTAGTCCTGCTGCGTTACGGGAAGAGAATCCCAAAGCGCAGCTTCTTGGTATTATTGATAAAGTAAAGCATAAATACCACGCTTTTATTCCCTATTTGCAGCCATTTTCAAATACCTACGGTCCGGTGGAGCGTCTCAGAGAGGTTTACGAACCGCTATTGGATGTTGAAAACGTAGTGGGTATTGCGATTGGAACCCGGCCGGATTGCTTTGACAGAGATACCGTTGAATATCTGGCAGACCTTTCAAAACGAACCTATCTTTCAGTGGAACTTGGATTACAGAGTGCACATGATACGACGCTTATCGCGATTAATCGGGGCCATACAGTAAATGAGTTTGCATCGATAGTGGAAAAACTTGCCGCATATTCAATTGAAACCGTTGCCCATGTGATGCTCGGGTTTCCGGGTGAATCGGATCAAATGATGATGGACACTGCACGGTTTCTTGCGGGACTTCCGGTGAGTGGTGTCAAGATTCATCAGGTGATGATCATACAAGGGACTGCATTTGAAAAACTTTACAACGATAGAAAAATTCTACCGCTTGACCTTGATAAATACACTGATCTGCTCTGCCGCTTTCTGGAATTGCTTCGTCCCGATCAGCTCATTCATCGTATCGTCGCCGATTCAACTATCGAACATGGACTGATTGCACCGCTCTGGAGTGCTGAAAAGTCAAAAACGATCTCACACATTCATGCTCTTATGGACGCAAACCAACGTGTTCAGGGCCGCTTCTTTGTATCAAAGTAGTAACTAACAGGTAACTCTATATCGTCAAATAGTAGCATACTTACAAATGTTCCAATAATTACTACGTTCGCATAAAAAAATGAGCGCTATGCAATTAGTGCGGGTTTACTATGATGGTGAGTACAGGTCATCACAGTTTTTGAATTATTCATCGCGAGAGGATCTGCATATGGAACTTGAACGGAAAATTGTTACCGGAATCCTGATATGTGGCGTAGTAACTGTTTTTATTGTTGTCTCAGCGTTAGTGGTACTTACCGGCAGAAATCCCTTTTTTGTAAAGAAAAAACTTGCCGTAGGTGCACTGCTGCTATCATTATCCACAATTATGTCGGGTTGTAAATGTTCACCGGGTGGTATTGTATCGTGTTATGCTCGCAAGGTTTAATCCTGGTGGTCGTGGAATAGCAAATGTTAACCACCTGATGCCATCAATTGAACAATTAAAGGAGGCATTTACTGTCGCGCACGAGTATATGCAAAAAAAGTCATTGCACATTTCCGCAAATGTCTGTCTTCCTGAATGCATACTACGTCCAGAAGACTATCCTGGCATGTATATTTCAAGGTGTTCTATTGATGTCAATCGGAGGCCTGTAACTGTCAATTCGTTTGGAGATATCCGGATGTGTAATCATTCCCCGGTAACGGTGGGATCTATCTGGGAATCTTCTATCGACAGTATAGTAAATTCAAAGTATATTGAACAGTGGCGTCAGCGTCCTGATTATTGCAGTAACTGTACACGATGGGATACATGCGGTGGCGGATGCCGCGCGGCATCAGAACAGTTTGGGTATTCACTCAATCAGGTTGATCCGATCGTGACAATGATGAAGCCTGTATGAATAAAAGATAATTTCATGGTAATAATAGAATCGTATGGTTGAAGAATTATACAAAAAATACGGATATATAATTTTTGAACGCTGTTACAATATAGTACGGTGTGAACATGATGCACATGATGCAACGCAGATTGTCTTTATGCGGCTATTGGAAAAGTATGACACTCTTAAAGATAGGGAGCAGATTGTACCCTGGATATTTGTAACTGCCCGTAACTGTTGTTTCAATATGGTGCGGGATAACAGAAAATTTATCGGTGCCGAATGCAGTGATGAGATCGGGATAAGTGACAGAATCGATGAAAAAATTAACGCACGTCAATTGATACATTTACTGTTTAAGAATTTTAACAGAAATGTCAGGGATGCTGTGTTGTATACCTATGTAGAGCAGCTTGAACAAAAGGATATTCAGAAAATAACAGGTCAATCGCCTGCTACAATACGGCGTAACCTTAAAAAATTCAAAGATTATCTACCGTCAATAAAGAAACGATTGGGATTGGTATGAGTGAGCAATGTGTAAGTAAACTGGAGCTTCTGGCATATTTTTCCGGTGATATAAATGAAGTACGCCATCAACAAATCGCTTTGCATATTGAACAATGCAGCAAGTGCTCTGCAAGTTTTGAATCATTATCACTGAAACAGCAGCAGTTCCTTGAGAAATATCCTATACCAAAGGTTGACAACAAAAAAACAGTGTCATTGCGAATAAATACACGATTCTTTGCGATTGCAGCATCGCTGCTTCTAACAGTAACCACAGTACTGTATGTACAAATGAGTAATGGTATTCATGAACGGATAAAGGGAGCAGAAAAAATAGAGATGTTTGTGCTGAGTGATAAAAACACTGTAGAAAAGCGGACATCAACAGTGTATTATCCGGGTGAACGCATTCAGTTTTCGTACAGCAGTTCGGGTGAGAAATATTTTATGCTGATGAGTATGGATGAGACCGGGAAGACTTTCGTTTATTTTCCGTCAGGTGATTCTGTTGCGATGTTATTAAAAAAAGGATCAGGTGTACCTTTGTCAAGTAGTATTGAACTTGACAATTATATCGGTATGGAAGTATATATGGCAGTGTTTTCGGATAGCAGATTTATGGTGAATGATGTAATTTCAGGAATAAAAGCGGCCTATAATCGAACCGGAAGTTTTGGACGTATGAGCAAAACGCTTAGCGGCTATTCCATCGAAAGTTTCTTAATCGAGAAACGTCAGAGACCTCAATGATTCTAAGGACACTTGTAATCATAATAATTCTTACAGTATCTGCTCATGCTGCACGTTATGCTGTACTGGCTGGTAACAGTAATGGCGGTCCCGGGTTTACTGCATTAAAGTATGTCAGGAAAGATCTTGAATCGGTAAAATTGATACTTATCGATCATTGCAGTTTCAGCAGTGAAAACATTCTGGTATTGTATAATAAAACACAGCGGGAAATTGAAAACGGGATTGATAGTATACAGTCAAAATTACAAGCAGACTCAAATGATCTGTTTCTCTTCTATTACTCAGGCCATGCAGACGCTCAATCACTGAAGCTGGGCAAATCGGAATTTCCGCTTCAGCGATTCAGGGAACGCTTTACATCAATGGATGCAAATATCAGAATAGGTATTTTTGATGCTTGTCAGAGCGGAAGCTTTACACGGTTAAAGGGTGGACAGCTTGCAGAGCCGTTTCTTGTTGATAATAACGAACGGATTGAAGGGCAGGTGATTCTCAGCTCAAGTTCGTCAACCGAAAATGCTCAGGAGTCTGACCTGTTCGGATCATCAATTTTTACCTTCCACCTTGTCAATGCGTTGCGCGGAAGTGCGGATTTGTCTGCTGACGGACGTGTGACTCTTGCTGAAGCGTACCAGTATACCTACAATCATACTGTTTCAAGTACTGCTGCATCATGGGGTGGGGTACAGCATCCCGGGTATCAGTTTCGTTTACAGGGTGAAAGTGATATTGTACTTGCCGATTTAAATTCAAAACAGACAGGTCTTGTTATTGATTCAGAAATAAACGGAAAAGTGACTATTGCTGATATGAATAGTACAATCGTTGCTGATTTTGTAAAAGATCCCGGCAAAAAGGTAATAATTGCACTTCGTAAAGGGCGATATAAGGTTTACAATACGTATGAGAATAAAAATTATCTTCTAAATGCTGTTGTAGACACAACGATTACAACGGTTGAAAAAAACGACTTTAGAAGTGTACGATCAGTTCAGTCATTTGCCAAAGGAAATACAGGGGTAAATGGTGTCGTGCATTTTCAAATTGATAATGGTTTTATGCTTCTCAGTTTTGATGAAATCGCTGATAAATTGAAAAATGACTTTTCATCATTTGAACTATTTGGCATGAGACCATCATTTACACTGCCATCAGTACAATATGTACCGGCGTTACATGCTCATTTTTTCCCGGGGCGTAAGTATTCCCTGCGAACCGGATTGAAAATGATTGATATAAAAGAAAATCGGATTTTTTCAGGGGCAGGTTCAAACGGTATAGATTCCTCACAAAGGAACTTTAAACTGGCTTCCAATACAAATCTAAGAATTATTTTCAGTGAACTGGTCTGCAGGTATACTGCACGGACAATACTTGACGGATTGTATGGGGAGTTCGGATTTCAATTGAATTATGTTAAGCATTCTGTAAAAACATCGTTTGATGATCCTCTTTATTTTGTCTCTTCGTATGGTAGTATGATAAATAACGGGTTTGTAGTATTGCCGGTAGTATATGCAGGTTACGAACGCAGGGTGTTTGGGTTTCTGAATATAGGAGTAGCTGCCGGATACCGTATTCAGGCACAACCATCACACCTTTACAATGTAGGATATAATAACGGCAGGTCACCATTCAGGTACGATTTCAGAGGATTTAGCGGATCTCTGATACTTTCAATTAAACCATAAAAAGTGAAATACAATGAGATTGACAATTGAAATTGGACTGATTCTAAGTGTCATAATACTATATGGTTGCAGCAATGTATCAAACATGGCACCTGGAAGTCTGGATATTCCGTTTCCAAAAACCAACGGCATTGTCCCTCTCGCATCTGATAATCACTGGGTGTATACTCATACATCATTTGATTCAACAGGAAACCGGTCGGGTGATCAATATAAGTTGAAATTGTCTATTGGTAGAGTTTATCGACGGGTAGGTGATACGTTACTGTTGTGTGACGCCTTTATGCGCGATACTATGGGTCCCTATTATTTTGAGTATAAATATGATGCACAGGATACTGGTCTTCTAATAATGAACAGGACAACTGGAAATACAACACGAGGCACATTCATTTATGGAAAATATACCAATAAGCAGCGAATGTTATTCAAGGAACCGGTACTATGGCTAAAACACCCCGCTGATAGCGGTGACAAATGGACTGTTACACTTGAAAACGAAAATGATACGCAACAGATTCAGGTTATGTCAACATCAGCAACATATTATTATGTAAATAGTGAACAGTCAGTATCACCGTTAGCATTTAAAGATAATTGTTATCTTTATAAAGTAGAAAACGGCATTCGAACAACCTGGCTTTATTATCATGAAACTATCGGAATGCTGGCGTTTCTTGAGTATGAAAATGGTGTGTTACGAAGAAACGGATTACTCAATAGTATGTATGTTGCCAATTAAGTAATGCATGGAATATGGTATATCGGAAATAATAAATCTCAAACCGGGTACGATTATGAGCATTCAATTGGAAATTTTAATGAATTGTTACACAAAATCGAATGTCTGTAATCAAGTTGACAGAGTATGACATCATTCCTTATTTTTTACTCGTTGTTTTTATTTTGTTAATACGTCTCCACACCGTTGTTCTGTCAACGCCGAGACGTCGTGCGATTTCACTCTGGTTACCCTTACATTCAATATAGAGTGTGTTGAATTCTTCGTCGGTTAATTTCCGTTGGAAAGAAAATGTAACTTTTTCCGGTGATTGAGCAGCGTATTGAACCGGATGTACATCGGCCTCCTGACCTGTTGAGCAGATTCCTTTACGTAATTCAACTTTACGGATTTCAAGCGGAAGATCGAACAGGTCGATAAGGTCATCCTTGCAGGTGACAAATGCATGTTCGATGGCATTCTCAAGCTCCCGGATATTTCCCGGCCAGCAGTAATCCATCATGGTGATAGCACTGTCATGAGTGAGTCCTTTTATAGTTTTTCCGGTTTCCTGATTGAATTTTGCAATAAAATGATCAATCAGCGCACCGATATCCTCTTTACGTTCGCGAAGAGGGGGAATATGCAGGGGAAATACTTTTAACCGGTAATACAGGTCTTCCCTGAAAACGCCATCAGCAACCATCTTTCTGAGATCCCTGTGCGTTGCAGTAATGATACGGACATCAGATTTACGGGTAATATTCTCACCCACACGTTCAAATTCCTTTTCCTGTAGAAACCTCAGCAGTTTTACCTGAATAAGAGGCGATAACTCTCCGATTTCATCAAGAAACAGTGTGCTGCCGTCAGCTATCTCAAAACGTCCTGTTTTATCCTTTATCGCACCGGTAAATGAGCCTTTCGCATGTCCAAACAGTTCACTTTCAAGAAGTGATTCTGGAAGTGCACTGCAGTTAAGTTTAATCATAGGCTTATTACTTCGTGCACTATTTTCATGAATTGATTGAGCAACCAGTTCTTTTCCGGTTCCGGTTTCTCCGGTGATCAGCACTGATGTATTGGATGCAGCTGCGAGCTCTATCATGTTGTAAAGCTCATGCATGCGGTGACTTTTTCCGACAATCTTCCCGAATCCATCAACCTTTTTAATCTGGTTTTCAAGAACTGCAAGCCGGTTTTCTGTTGTTCGTAAAATAGAAATGTCGGTAAATGTTTCAATCGCACCGATGATAGTTCCATTCTGATCTTTGAGTACTTTTGCGTTCTTTAGTACTGGCACTGTTTTCCCGTTTGTGTGAAGCACGGTGCATTCTTTATTGATAATGCTTGTGTCTTTGAAAAGAGTACATAATGGTGGAGGCTCACATATGGTATTCATAAGTGAGCAACATTTTTCACCAACGATATGGTCTTTTGTTTTTCCGGTCATTTCGATCATCGCGTTGTTACAATATTTTATTGTTCCATCAGTGTCAATCAGGATCAGCCCCTCTGAAATAGTTTCCAGGATGGATTCAAGGCATTGTGGGCTAAGGTGGTTGCCAGTAAAGCACTGCATGGTTACTCCTGTTGGTTCAATAGAAACAGTGTTGTATATGTTGCATGTGTGACATTGCACTGTGTTGCACATGTTGAATGTGTTGCACATGCAATATACAATTATTGCATATAGTGTTGCAATCCTGATTGATAAAAAGTCGGATGAGTGCTGATTAAATGTTGTAACATATTGATATTAAACATAGTTGGAATGTATGTCCAGTTTGTAGTCGCTTTTCGTTGCTTGTTGGCATGGTGGTTGCTTTAATATCTAAACAAGAAAGTAACTGAAATAAATCCGGGAGGAATATATGTCAAACGCAACAAGTGATCTAAGCTTCAAAAAAGATGTGATTGAGTCGTCAGTACCAGTACTGGTCGATTTTTGGGCCCCATGGTGTGGTCCATGCAGAATGGTTGGTCCGATTATCGAACGAATAGGTGAAAAAGTAGCTGGAAAAGCAAATGTATACAAGCTGAATGTGGATGAAAATCCTGTTACCTCAAGTCAGTACGGGATTACCGGAATTCCAACGGTAATTATTTTTAAAAATGGTCAGGTAGTGAGGGAGTTTGTAGGTGTTCAACCTGAACAGGTGTATCTTAATGCACTTTCGGTTTAGAATTATTTATTTTGATTCAGTAAAGTGACGGGTAAGGTACCATGAGAGCGGGACATTGTTAGCCCGCTCTTTATAATTATTGAAACGTGAAATACTATGACACAAGTGGAGCATAATCATGAAAAAAATATTGGTTGTCGGTGGTGTTGCCGGTGGTGCGAGTTTCTGTGCACGCATGAGACGTCTTGACGAAACTGCACAAATTATCATGTTTGAAAAAGGTGAGTATATCTCTTTTGCAAACTGTGGTTTACCCTATCATATTGGTAACGAAATAAAGGATCGTGACAATCTTATCATTCAGTCTCCTGACCGTTTTAACGCACGGTTCAATATAGACATAAGAATCCGTTCAGAAGTCGTTGCAGTTGATACATCAAAAAAAGCTGTAACTGTCCGCAGTGATGGTCGCACGTATGATGAATCCTATGACTATCTGGTACTTTCTCCGGGGGCAGAACCATTACGTCCACCAATACCAGGCATTGAATCAAAGAAAATAGTTACATTAAGAAATATTCCGGATATGGACAGGATAAAGGCACTTGTCGATTCTAAAAACGTAAAGCATGCAGCAGTAGTGGGGGGCGGGTTTATCGGACTTGAAATGGCCGAAGCGCTTCGGCACAGGGACATTGACGTTACACAAATAGAGATGCTCGATCAGGTATTTGCTCCGGCAGATCCGGAAATGGCTCAGATCATTCATCAGCACCTTGAACTCAATGGTGTTAGGCTGCTGCTCTCTGATGGTGCATCCGCATTTGTTGAGAAACCGGATGGTACCATTGAAATTCAATTGAAAAGCGGTAAAAATGTTACAGTTGACATTGTAATACTTGCTATAGGTGTCAAGCCCGACACTAAGTTTGTAAAGGAAGCGGGAATAGCAGTTAACGAACGGGGCGCAATTATTGTCGATAATCACATGAAAACCAGTGCGGAATATGTATATGCTGCCGGTGATGCCATCGAGGTAACGGATTTTGTTTCCGGTAATAAGGTCATGGTGCCGCTGGCCGGTCCAGCAAACCGTCAGGCCAGAATAATTGCAGATAATATCGCAGGTACTGGTTCAACGTATAAGAATACACAGGGGACTGCAATATGTAAGATTTTTGATCTTACAGCAGCGGTCAGTGGTATGAATGAAAAAACAGCAATTAGAAATAATGTTAAATATGTAAAGTCCTATACGCATTCAGGAAGTCATGCCGGGTATTATCCGGGATCGTTTCCAATGTCAATAAAGATACTTTTTGCTCCCGATACCGGAAAACTGATCGGTGCCCAGGTGATCGGCTCTGATGGTGTTGATAAACGCATCGATATTTTTGCAACGGCAATTCGTCATGGTCTCACCGTTGTTGATTTAACAGAACTGGAGCTTGCATATGCCCCGCCCTATGGTTCTGCAAAGGATGCGGTAAATATTGCAGGCTTTACAGCAGAGAATATCCTGAATGGGCTTACACCGGTATGGTATTCTGATGAGCTTGAAAAGAAACGAAACGGGGCAATACTTTTGGATGTTCGTACTGCATCAGAATACGAACAGGGACGCATTGATGGTGCAGTGCATATTCCTGTTGACGATCTAAGAAAACGGATTGGAGAACTTGATAAAAGTAAAACAATACTTGTGTATTGTCAGGTTGGATTGCGCGGGCATGTTGCAACACGCATTCTGATTCAGAACGGATTTAACGCGATCAATCTCAGTGGTGGGTACAAGACGTTTATGACCTACAAAAAGCATGACAGTGAGGCATCATATCTTAAACCACTGTCACAGTCAGTGTGTTCATCACCGAGTGGTGAATCTGAAAATGTAAAAAAAAAAGTAGTTGATGCCTGTGGTCTTCAGTGTCCGGGGCCGATTATGAAACTTAAAGCGGCGATTGACCAGATGAGTGTTGATGAGATTGTTGAGATCAAGGCAACAGAGATGGGTTTTGCCGCCGATATTCCTGCATGGTGTACGCGGACAAATAATTCACTGGTGTCATTAAAAGCGGAGAACGGGTATTATATTGCAACGGTAAAGAAAGGCAAAGCACAGGATGTTTGCCGTATTCCTGAGACATCACGTGATAAAAAAACGATGGTGATTTTCTCAAATGATTTTGATAAAATGATGGCTGCGTTTATAATCGCCAACGGAGCGGCATCAACGGGAAGCGAAATCACCATGTTTTTTACATTTTGGGGACTAAATCTTCTTCGGAGAGAGTATCATGTACCGGTAAAGAAAAATCTCATTGAGAAAATGTTCGGCATGATGATGCCACGGGGAGCGTCAAAGGTAACACTTTCGAAAATGCAGATGGGTGGTATGGGAACGCTTATGATCAGGCAGATTATGAAAAAGAAAAATGTACTGAGTCTTCAGGAATTGATGGCTGCAGCACAAAAGAATAATGTCAGATTTGTTGCATGCAGTATGTCAATGGACATTATGGGAATAAAGAAAGATGAACTGATTGATGGCGTCGAGATTGGCGGTGTGGCATCATATCTCGAGAAGGCAGATAACGCCGGGTATAATATTTTCATATAATACGAGTATCTGTCAGGATGCCCCTTGTGGGCATCCGCCTCAAGGGCTGCTATTAAAAATTAACCTTGTTTTGTTAAATAGGATGGCCAAACAGAGCCATCCTTACAATACTAAAGATCCACACACTCAACCGACATCTCCTTTACAATACTGCAAATAATATCAAATGCAGCGTTTACTTCCTCAGTGGTGATAATAAGGGCAGGAAAAAGCCGTATCACTACACCGTGCTTGAGGTTTAACAGCAGTCCTTTTTCAAGAGCTTTATCAAAGAGGTAGGTTGCATACTCTTTATTTCTGAACTCAATTGCCCATAAAAGTCCTTTGCCTCTTATTGTATCGATAAGAAACGGGTATTCATTCTTTAGTGCGAGCAGTTTTTTTTCTAAGAGAGCCCCCTGGGATTTTACGTTGTCTTCAATATTATTTTCCTGCATAAACGAGATAACCGATGCTGCCACTGCACATCCGAGCGGGTTACCATTATAGGTCCCGCCGTGGTCTCCCATTGCAAGCTTCGCTGCCACTTTGTCATTTACAGCAACCGCCCCAAACGGGAAACCACCGGCAATCCCTTTAGCCATAGTAATCATGTCCGGATTCAAATCATACTCACTTGACATAAAAGCAGGGCCCGTTCTGTAAAATCCGGTCTGGATTTCGTCAATGATCAGGAGTGATCCGTTGTCCGAACAGCATTTTCTCAGGTACACAAGAAAATCCTTGTCGACAATATGTACACCACCTTCCCCAAGTATCGGTTCAATGATAACTGCTGCAGTGTCGCTGTCGAATTTCTTTTTAAATCCAGCGTAATCATTGATATCAAAGAATTCATGATGAGGTACAAGGAGGTTAAAGTTGTTTCTTAAAAGCGGTTGCCCTGTGGCAGATGTCGTCGCAAGCGTCCTGCCATGGAAACTCATTGATGCAGAGAGAATTTTGTTCTTTCCGGTAATTTTCCGTGCGAGTTTCATTGCTGCATCATTTGCTTCTGCACCGCTATTAACAAAAAATACTTTAGTCATCGCCTTTGGAAGGATATTGGCAAGAGCAAGAAGACATTTCGCCCGTGCCGGCGAATAGGTAAGACCCGCGTTGGGTCCGTGAATGATTTTTTTACTCTGTGATGTAATCGCATTTACTATCACCGGATGACTATGGCCAAGACTTGTAACCGCCCATCCGGATGTGAAATCAAGATATTCATCACCGTTTTCCTCATGAACCAGAACCCCGTGCCCCTTTTCAAATGAAAGAGGAGTTTTTTCTGTAAAATTAACCATATACTTGTTCTCGATTTCTATAGTGTTCATACTATAATTACCTTTATGTAAAATGACGTTCAATTAAAGGGACAATACTCCGTTAACGCTGATGAGTTTTATCTACTCCCAGTGTCGCAAATAATCCAGCAAAAATGATTACTATGTTTTGCCAGCCTGACATGAATACTATGGATTATTCAGATATACAGATTAGTGCAATCTGAATGGTGATCGGGCTGACAGGACGCATGGCTGTTGTGCGTCCTTAACATCTCCTTGTGTAATCATATTTCCCCTTTTTGTTAGCACTGGCTGACAAGTATAAAATAAAAAAGGACCCGGCCTTTTCAGGGCGGATCCTTTTTGAACGTTTTGTTTTCTTTTATGCTAAGTTCAGGATCCACCCAATATTAATAAAGAACGTGTGGCCTTGCGGGCTGCACGTTTACTCTGTTTAGATAATGGAATCACCTGTTTTGTATTCATATTTTTAATATACAACGTTTTTAAATAAATGCAAATATTTTTTTTGTTTTTTTTAAACCCGGTTGCGACAGTTTAAAATTGCTATTTGTAAACTACCGCAGTATCGGTTCATGAATTGTATAAAAAACACACCGACGAAACAACCGATAACAAATATTGCTACAATGGGAGTTGTCATGACTTTAATTCCTTAAGTGTAAATGTTTGAGTTAGAAACAGATCAAAATAAAAGGGTGTCAGAAATAGTGACATATCAACGGTTTTTGACGATCTTTCAAGATACGGTATCTCTATTGATGTGTGTACTATCCGGGTGGTTGATGGTATATCCAGCGGGGACTTGTCAATACGGGAGATCAGCAAAATAAAAAGCAGTGACAGAAGCACCTTACAGGTTTTTTTAAAAAGAAGATCATCACGCATACGATTACTCACTTAAAAAATGATGGCCTTTAGATTACCTCTTGCATCATCAAAAAACCAGCACTATTCATAGATTACTACGCACTTTCTTATTGTTATAATTTGAAATAGGTCTGTATATGGTGGAAAATTAATGATATACTATTGTCTGTAACCATAATCAAGTCTGTTTACTGCAATTTAATAGACAAACTACGTTCCTTTTTATATTTTATGTCCGTATTTGAAAAACATCTGTATGATGATTCAGGTACACTGGTAGATAAAACTATGCCCGACAGTCATATAGAAAACAATGTTGAAAAAAGCTCTGGAAAGCAGGCACTGAGAATTTCTTTGGTACTTGCATCGCTTGGCATTGTCTTTGGCGATATTGGAACAAGTCCTCTTTATGCATTGCGGGAATGTTTTAATGGCCCCCATGGAATTCCGATTGTACGGGAAAATATTCTCGGATGCGTATCACTCATATTCTGGCTGATTATTCTAATCGTTTGTATCAAGTATGTTATTCTTCTTATGAAAGCCGACAATAAGGGTGAGGGTGGAATAATGGCTTTGATGGCCCTGATTGACCGTATAAGCCCAAAAGCAAAGAAGTATTCCTTATTAATAACATTGTGTGGCATCGCAGGATCTGCACTACTCTTCAGTGATGCTATTCTTACTCCTGCAGTGTCTGTCTTAAGTGCCGTTGAGGGATTAAATTTAATAGCACCTGTGTTCAAACAGTTTGTTGTACCCATTTCGATAATAGTGTTGATTTCACTTTTTGTGATACAGTCAAAGGGTACTGAAAAAGTTGGTATGCTTTTTGGCCCGATAATTCTTGTTTATTTTCTAATTATCGGAACATTGGGAGCTTGCTCTATTATAAAAACTCCTCAGGTGCTTGGAGCAATTAATCCGTATTATGCGCTGGCAATGCTGGCTTCAAACCCGATGCAGGCACTCACCATTATTGGTATCGCAATCCTGTCGGTAACCGGTGCGGAAGTACTTTATGCAGATATGGGTCATTTTGGTAAGCGGCCAATTCAAACCGCCTGGTTTAGCATTGTCTTTCCCTCACTGGTATTAAATTATTTTGGTCAGGGTGCTTTTTTATTATCCGATGGCTCATCTGCAGATAATTTATTCTTTCGTATTGCGCCATCATGGTTTTTATTTCCTCTTGTTATCATCTCTACACTTGCAACTGCGATCGCATCTCAAGCAATCATTACCGGGATATTCTCTCTTTTACGGCAGGCTGTACAACTTGGCTTCTGGCCTCGTTTGAGGATTGTTCATACCTCTGCTCATACAATCGGTCAGGTATTTATACCTTCAGCGAACTGGTTAATATGCATTGCAACGGTTATTCTGGTAATTGTATTCCAAAAGTCATCAAGTTTTGCAAGTGTTTACGGAATCGCGGTTGCAGCAACGATGCTGCTAACAACAATCATGGCAATATTTGTCGCGAGAAAGATCTGGAAAGCACCCCTGCCTGTAATACTCGTGGTCTGGGTGTTGTTTATAATTCTTAATATTCTACTTTTTACAGCAACGATGACAAAGATTATTACCGGAGGATGGGTTGTACTCACTTTTGCAGTAGTGCTGTCGACATTAATGTTCACATGGGTAGCAGGGCGTAAAATGCTTGGGCGCAGGTTTTCATCAGAAGCAGTTCCTCTAAATCTGTTTGTTGCTGATATTGTCAATCTGCAACCGATTCGTGTAAAGGGAATCGCGGTATTTCTTTCCGCAAATGTTGGCGGAACTCCCCGGCCACTTTTACATAACTATAAACACAATAAGGTGATTCACGAAACAACGATCATCCTGAATATTCAGAATGTTGATTTTCCAACGGTGTTACACCGCGATAGAGCAGAAGTGACAGATCACGGGCATGGCATTATTCAGGTATTATTGAAGTTCGGTTTTATGGAGACTCCCAATGTACCGCAGATACTCTCTAAAATTCCACTACCGGTACATTTTGACAGGATGCAGGTTACCTATTTCCTTGGTAAAGAGCGTCTGGTCATATCAAAGAAAAAAGCCATGTTCAACTGGCAGAAACATGTTTTCCGGTATCTCGCCCATAATTCACTTGACGCAACAACGTTCTTCGGGCTTCCATCAAACCGCGTTGTGGAGCTTGGGATGCAGATCGATCTGTAAGTCGTTTTGCACCACCCCGGCAGGCAAAGCCTGACGGGGTGGTGCTTTCGCAGTAATATCCCGCTAAAAAAGTATTCCGTTTTCATCAGAGAATTGCCGATTATAAGAAAAAATGGCAATTTAATCAAAAATCCATATATTTAGTAATCATAACAAAAAGCCGAGTAAATCCTGATTTAATGATAAGTACAGTTTTGTCAGATAATTTTTGAACCTTAAACGTTTTACTTGGCACAAAAAGTTGTACAGATATTCTTCGAGTTGTTTAGTGGAGAAAATCTGTTAGCGAACTATAACGGAGTCTAAGTACGTGCATTTAAACTCAACTTTTAATATCCACAACTTTAAAGGGGGGAACCCGATGAGTATATTTCGTAATAAAGGTTACTTATTATTGCCTTTATTGGTATTGCCGTTCTCATTGAACGCTGATGACCTGCTGGATCAGAATGATTTCGAAAACGGCATAGGTCTACCATGGCATATTTCCGAAAGCGCTGAAGAAAATTCAGACTTTAAAATTGAAAACGGTAAGTATATCGTGATTCTTAGAAATAAAGCAGAATTTAAATGGGATGTTCAGATCAGGCATCGCGGTCTGACAATCGAATCTGGTCACACTTATACCGTTAAGTTTAAAGTTAAAGCTGATAAAGCTACTAAATTGTATGCAAAAATTGGTCAGCAGGATGATCCGTACGATGAGTACTGGAATAACAATTGGAATCCCTTTTCGCTTGAAGCAAATAAAGAGTTGTCTGTCAGTGAAACATTTACAGCCAAAGCAACAGATGCAACCTGTGAATTCGCATTTCACTTTGCTGGTGAGTTAGCTACCAGTAATCCACCAATAACATTTGAATTTGATGATATCTATCTTTCAGATCCTCAATACACAAAGCCTCCAAAACCTGTAGAACCAGACCCACCAATAGTCAGAGTCAATCAGGTCGGTTATCTGCCAAAAGCTAAAAAACGCGCAACAGTTGTTTCATCTTCGTCATCTGCGCTGGACTGGGTCCTCAAAAAAGGTGGAACTGAAGTAACATCCGGAAAAACATCACCTAAATCAGGAACAGATGCAGCATCAGGAGATAAGGTACATATTATTGATTTCTCAGATGTTACAACACAGGGCGAAGGGTATACACTTTCTGTTGGGAGTGATGCAAGTCATCCGTTTACCATTGCAGATACTGTCTATCAAACTTTGAGAAAAGATGCCGCACAGTATTTCTATCATAACAGAAGTGGTATTGAAATCACAACACCTTATTGCGGACGTTCTGATCTTGCACGTAGAATTGGACATCCTAAAGATGTCGCTCCAACATGGCCTGGTCTTGGTCAGGAGAATTACGAACTTGATGTTACCGGTGGATGGTATGATGCCGGTGATCATGGTAAGTACGTTGTGAACGGTGGTATCTCTATCTGGACAATGATGATGCAGTATGAACGTGCCCTGGGATTGGGTAAAGAAGATCAGTTTGCAGATGGAACCATGAACATTCCTGAAAATAAAAACAAATATCCGGATATCCTTGATGAAGCCCGCTGGCAGATGGAATTCATTTTGAAAATGCAGGTACCGGAAGGAAAGAAAATGGCAGGTATGGCGCATCACAAGATACATGATTCAACATGGACTGCTCTCGGTGTTGAACCTGCTGATGATCCAAAGCCACGTTTTTTACGTCCTGTAAGTACAGCTGCAACACTCAACCTCGCTGCAGCGGGTGCCCAGGCATCACGTCTCTGGAAAACACTTGATGAAACATTTGCTGAAAAATGCCTTGTCGCTGCAGAAAAAGCATGGGCAGCAGCATTGAAAAATCCTACAGAATACGCTCCATTACACAAAACTGGTGGTGGCCCCTACAACGATGATTATGTAAAAGATGAGTTTTACTGGGCTGCTTGTGAACTGTATATCACAACCGGAAAATCGGAGTATCTGGACTATTTGAAGGATTCACCGCATTATCTCGAGTTACCGGTTACAATGAAAAGTGGAGAGGATGCTGGTTTGACGGGTTGTTTTACCTGGGGTTCAGTACAGGGCTGTGGTACAGTATCACTTGCACTTGCTAAAGATGGTGTTGATGAAGAAATAGCCAAGAAAGCAAAGGCTGCGATTGTTACAGCTGCTGACAAGTATCTGGAGAATATGGAATCTGAAGGGTACCTTGTACCAATTAAACCAACTGATAATGGTTATCCATGGGGATCAAATTCATTCATACTTAACATTATGATTATCATGGGTCTTGCACGTGATATCAGTGGTGAGAACCAGTATCTTGATGGAATATCTGAGTGTATGGACTACATCCTTGGAAGAAATCCACTTGATAAGTGTTATGTAACAGGTTATGGTGAAAAGCCGCTTGAGAATCCCCACCATCGCTTCTGGGCATATCAGTCAAATAAGGAGTTCCCGAAACCTCCTGCAGGTGTAGTCAGCGGCGGACCAAACTCCGGTCTTCAGGATCCATGGGTACAGGGTTCAGGCTGGAAAGGTACAGGAGATAATGCAATTCCACCAATGAAGTGTTTTATGGATCATATCGAATCATGGTCTACCAATGAAGTAACAATCAACTGGAATGCTCCATTAGCGTGGGCAACTGCATATCTTGATGAGAACAAGGATTATCCCCAGACTCCTGTTATTCGTTTCAATACAAAAAGAAGCGTTAACAGCAAGTTTGCACCGGCTATGGAACTGAAGAAAAATGGCCTGGCAATATCTTTGGGATCAGTTAGAGAAGCGAAAGTCTCTATCCTTACTGCTAACGGAAGAATCGTTTTCTCTGAACTTGTAGTTCCTAAAACAAGTGGTGAAGCACTTGTTGGAAATAGCAAGATCATGAAAACTGCAGGACTCTACATCGTAAATATTGAAACTGCTCATGGAGTATTCAATAAGAATGTGATCGTAAAGTAATCAGTTATTCAGGTTGCTACTAAAAATTAATGCCATCGTTGCAGTTAAATGCTTCGATGGCATTTTTATTTCAGGAACATCATCGCTTTAAATCCTCATCTATGGTAGACACATTACATAATAGTTGGGATGATCAGGAGGTCTGGCAGCTTTGAACCTGGGGCGGGGCGAGTAATCGGTATCACTGTAACATACCTGGCTTAAGGTACCGGCATTAGGGGGTAGTCTCCGGCTTATGAATTTATAATTCCTTCTTCCTATTACACTCAACGATAAAGTATTTTATACTCTTTCAAAATTTTTAAGGGATAGTTCTGATGGAAACTTTGCAGAAGACTTTTTTCTATGATAAACATGTTGCTTTGAATGCAAAAATCAGCCCGTTTGGTGGATTTCTTATGCCGATCCAGTATGAAGGAATTCTCAAAGAGCATAATGCTGCACGTAATCAGGCAGTGATTTTTGATACCTGCCACATGGGTGAGTTTATTCTGAAAGGTTCAACAGCAGTAGCTGATCTTGAAAAAATTATCACCTGTTCAGTTGGATCAATGAAAAACGGTCAATGCAGATATGGTTTTATTTGCAATGAAGACGGTGGAGTGATTGATGATCAGATCCTGTATCGCCTTGGAGATGACGAGTTTCTGATGGTCGTGAATGCATCAACGCAGCCAAATGATTTCGCATGGATCAAAAGCAACCTGTCACATACCACCGAGATACGCAATATCACTGAAACTACCGCAAAACTGGATCTTCAGGGACCAGCATCACCAAAGATATTTCAGAAACTGATGGGTCAGCCCATTGATGACATGAAGTATTATCATTTCAAGTACAATACTTATTGTGGTGAACGGGTTTTGACAAGTCGTACAGGATACACCGGCGAAATAGGCTTTGAAATTTACTGTAATGCAGAACTCGCTTTTCAATTCTGGGATGATTGTCTTAATGCCGGCGTTGTTCCTGCCGGACTTGGTGCACGCGATACACTTCGCCTTGAAATGGGGATGCCGCTCTATGGGCATGAACTTGATCAGGACACCAATGCGGTTGAAAGCGGTTTTACAAAGTCTATTGCCGACAAAGAATATATTGGCTCAACAGTACACAAAGATCAGTCAAAAAATAAACAGCTTTTGTGTGGTATTACCCTTGAAGGAAAACGGGCCGCAAGGCACGGCGATCTGATACTTGACAGTAAGGGTAAACAGGTCGGTCGTGTTACCAGTGGTTCCTTTTCGCCATCACTGCAGAAGGCGATTGCACTCGGATATGTTCAAAAAGAGTATGCATCACAGGGTACGTCATTACGTATCAAAACAGAGCGCAATGAACTTGCCGGAATGGTAACTCCGTATCCGTTCTATACAAAAGCAAGCGGTCGTGAACCGATGGTAAAGTATCTGTAATTATTAACCATAAGAAACGTAATTCATTTTCATACAGTTTGTAAATCAAGGAGTATTTCATGATTCCAGCAGATCGCAAGTATACGGCAACGCATGAATGGGTTAAAATTGATGGGGCTGTGGCAATTATCGGCATTACTGATCACGCACAGGATGCACTCGGTGATATTACGTTTGTTGAACTCCCCAAAAAAGGTGCCACTCTTAAAAAAGAGAAAGAGTGTGCTGTCATTGAATCGGTAAAAGCCGCAAGTGATATCTACGCACCGATCAGCGGAACTGTATCGGAAGTCAATGAACGTCTTGAAACATCACCGGAGGTAATCAACAGCGATGCTCATGGTGAAGGCTGGATTTACAAGTGTACAAATTTCAGCCAGGCAGAGTATGATTCGCTGCTTGACGCAAAGGGTTATGAAAAGGCACTGGAGAACGAATAATGAGCTATATTGCAACCACTCCACAGCAGCGCGCCGAAATGCTCGCTGTCTGCGGGGCAACATCTGTAGATCAGTTATTCAGTGATATCCCGGTGGGGGTGCGTCCTAAATCATTCGATATACCAACCGGTAAATCGGAACTTGAATTGCTTTCATATTTTTCATCACTTGCCGGTAAAAACTACTCGCATCTTATCAATTTTGTCGGCGGCGGGTTTTATGATCATTTTATTCCGTCTGCAATTGATGCGATTGTGTCAAGAAGTGAATTCTACACAGCATATACTCCATATCAGCCGGAACTCTCGCAGGGAACATTGCAGGCGATATATGAATATCAGAGTGACATTTGCCGGCTCACCGGTCTTGATATCTCCAATGCATCACTGTATGATGGCGGAACTGCACTTTATGAAGCGTGTCAGATGGCAATTCATGCCACCGGCCGCAGAAAGATTATTGTTGATGGCGGGGTGAATCCGATCTATCGCAAAATGCTTCATTCTTATTCTGTAAACCTATCAATAGAGATTGTGGAGATACCGGTGTCGCATGGTCAGAGTGATCGTGCAAAAATCTATTCAACACTTGATGACAGTACTGCTGCATTTATTGTACAGAATCCGAATTTTTTCGGTGTTATTGATGATCATTCCGATATTGTTGAGAAGTGTCATTCCAAAGGGATCCTTGTTGTGCAGTCGGTGTATCCGATAGCGCTCTCGCTGCTTAAAACTCCTGCAGAACAGGGCGTTGATATTGCGACCGGTGATGGTCAGTCGCTGGGGCTTCCTCTTTCGTTCGGTGGTCCGTATCTTGGCTTTATGGCTGCAAAGAAGGAACTTGCCCGAAAAATGCCTGGTCGCATGGTCGCACGAACTGTTGATACAAAGGGACAACAGGGCTTTGTATTGTCGCTTCAGGCTCGTGAGCAGCATATCCGCCGCGAAAAAGCAACCTCAAATATATGTTCAAATCAGGCACTCTGCGCACTCAGGGCTCATATCTACATGAGTCTTATGGGTAAAGAGGGTTTGCGTTCAACTGCTCAGCTTTGCGTTGATAAGGCGCATTACACGATCGAAAAGCTGAATGCAATTCCCTGTGTCAAGGTCATGGATTCATCACCAACCTTTAATGAATTTACAGTAAGGCTGCCCATTGACGCAAGCGAGGCTGTCGGAAGAATGATTGACAGAGGATTCGCAGCAGGATTTCCGTTAGGACGTTATTATCCGGGAATGGAGAATTATCTCCTTGTTGCAGTAACCGAAAAGAGAACCAAGCATGAGATCGGTCTCTATGCTGCGATGCTTGAGGAGGTAATATGTCAATAATATTTGAGAAAAGCATACAGGGAAGACTTGGTGTATCGCTGCCCAAAAGCGATGTGCCGGTAAGGCATGTTATTAACAGTAACTATCTGCGTGCAGAAAAAGCAGCACTTCCAGAACTTTCTGAACTTGACGTAGTTCGTCACTTTACTGCGTTGTCAAGGATGAATTATGGTGTGGATACCAATTTCTATCCACTCGGTTCATGCACGATGAAATACAATCCAAAAGTAACAGAAAAGATCGCATCCATGGACGGTTTTGCATCACTGCATCCTTTGCTTCCACAGCTTCTTCGTGGTGGAATGCTTACGCAGGGTGCTCTGGCAGTTATTTATGAACTGGAACATCTCCTGAGTGAAATCACCGGAATGGACGCCTTCTCGACGCATCCGATGGCTGGTGCGCATGGAGAACTCACCGGCATGATGATCGTTGCGGCGTATCATAAGTCAAAGGGTAATAAAAAAACGGAAGTACTTATTCCCGATGAAGCACATGGCACGAATCCATCAAGTGCCTCAATTGCCGGTTTTGAGGTAAAATCAATTCCTACGACTGCTGAGGGTGCTCTCAATGTTGACGCGCTTGAGGCTGCTATCAGCGAGAAAACTGCTGCGATCATGCTGACCAATCCTAATACGCTTGGTCTCTTTAATCCATACATCGAGAAAATTGCTGCAATTGCACACAAGTACGACGCGCAGCTTTATTACGATGGTGCAAATCTTAATGCAATTCTTGGAAAGTTTCGTCCTGCCGACGCTCTTTTTGATGTTATGCATGTCAATCTGCACAAAACATTTGCAACGCCGCATGGTGGTGGCGGTCCGGGTTCAGGACCTGTCGGTGTGCGCAAACATCTCGAAAAGTTCCTTCCGGTTTCAAGAATCGCAAAACGTACTGATGGTACCTATGCGCTTGATTATGAGCATCCTGAATCAATAGGGTATATTGCACCATTCTATGGTAACTTTTCGGTATGTCTGAAAGCGTACGCATATATTCTTCAGCTTGGTAAACAGGGACTTATTGATGTAAGCGAAAATGCAGTGCTCAGTGCGAACTATGTGCTTCATTCTCTTAAAGATACGTACCATGTTCCCTATATGAAAACCTGTATGCATGAATGCGTAATCACTGCAAAAAATCAGGGTGATCAGGGTATTCATGCGCTTGATATCGCTAAAGCACTTATTGATCGCGGGTTTCATCCTCCAACAATCTATTTCCCGCTGATTGTTAAAGAGGCAATGATGATCGAGCCGACGGAAACGGAGAGCAAGGAGACGCTTGATTCGTTTATCGCTGCGATGAAAGAGATCGCGGAAACATCAAAGACTAATCCTGAAAATATTAAAAATGCGCCATTGACAACGCCTGTGGGCAGGCTTGATGAGACAAAAGCGGTTAAGGATATGGATTTTGCTTTTAAAGGATAGAACCGCTACTAATCAATTGGATACTATATTATGGTAGAGAGTAGAAATATTTTTTGCATAGATAAAAAAAAAAGAATATATTATACTTACTATTAGATACGGGTCCTTGAGCATAGGATACATTTTAGAAGGGGTAATTGTATGAAATTAAGAATGATTGCATTATTAGTGGCATTTTCAATCTCTGCACTGTTTGCAGCAGAGAAAATTGTTACTCCAAACAAAGATGGTGTAGGTGTCTACAAAAACGAAATTCGTGAATTGTACGAGAAACCATTGTTTACTGTCGGTACAAGTGACCGTCTGTCGATTCTCAGTTCAAAAGGCAATTTCCATAAAGTAAGGGTAAATGGTCAGGTTGGCTGGATTGAAAAGTCAAATGTTCAGGCCACAGGTAAAAGCAGAACATTCGTGTTCGATAATGCGGAAGTTGTTGGTTACCTCGACAACCCGACACCTGTTTACATTATGGATACTGACGATCCAAACGCAGACCCGATCAACCTTGATCGTTCATTTAAAGACGCTCTTCGTGAAAACGTAGACAAAGAAACTGTTGAACGTCAGGTAAAGTAACAAGCTGATTGTTTTCAGATTGCAGGAATTTAAAGGGAGAGTCTTCGGATTCTCCTTTTTTATTTGTTTCCCGATAGTACGTTTTTTAAAGTTGAATTGATTTTTATTGTTCAGTGATTTATGATAGAGAATTTGTATTTGGGACGACTATTATCGCTGATTTAAAAAGTAGTAGATATTCAGTTAGCAGAGATGTAATTCGCATATATCAAAAAAGGTACCTGGTAATGAAACGTAATTTTCTGACATATAAAAATATTTTTCTGGTTCTGTTCTGTTTATTTCTGCTGAGAGGTTCTATCCAGATCCTTATGACTCCTCCGCTTGAAGGGTTTGACAGTATTGGGCATATTGATTACCTTCAATATCTTCATGATCATGGAAAACGGGACCTTAAAAAAATGCCGATGTCAGAAAACTCGTTAGAACTATTACGACTTTTACCACTTTGCAAACATCTGGAAACCAGCGACGGCAGCGGACTTTATTATGAGAACTATTATACACAAAGCGTTTCAACTATTGATTCATTAAAGCATGTGCTCTGGAAAATGAAGTTTTACCCTCCAAATGTAACATATGTTGACAGTGAAAATAACTGGCAAAGAAAGCATCCACCGCTTTATTACTGGATTTTAAACGCTATTGTAGAAAGAATACATCCATCATATTTTATTCAGGCATACTATTGTTTTTCATTTGTTTCACTTTTGTTACTCTCACTATCGATGATTCCTTTTTACTTATTCGGAAAAGCAATTTCTGATACGTGTAACGAAAAACATAAACTTTTTTTTGTTGTGTTATTTACAATCCAGCCGATGATCTACATGATTGGGGCAAGAATTTCAAATGATGCACTGGCATATACGTTTAATGCTTTAATATGTCTCCTTTTGCTTAAAACGCTGATAGCATCATCAGAAAAAAAGCAAACAGCACTTATGTATGCATTGCTGGCCGGAACAGTTACCGGACTTTCGATAATCACCAAAACGTATGCATTACTTTTTTTGCCATCCTTTTTCCTTATCGGTATTGTTGCATATATAGTAAATAAAAACGCCCGTTATCTTTTTTCTACAGCGGTTTTTTCAGTTGTTGCTTTATGCATATCACTTCCTACGCTGCTATTCCACCTGAAAGTTACCGGGCAACTGGATGGAAACCTGATACAGTCAGACCTTAAGAATAGCGGATATGCAATTAATTATGTTAAAAGCTTTATTGATTTTTATATAACCTCACTGGATGGTTACGTTCAGGCAGTTAAAATCGTGACACTCCGGATCTGGGTTGGCAACTGGTCAAGTATAGCAAATTTTCCGCTTGTTTATATATTCTATAGTGTTCTGTATGCTGTTACGCTGATCTCATTTGTCAGGTCGCTGCCTTCTATTGTTAAAAAAATGTATGATCCATTAACGCTGTTCTTTGTTTTTTCAGTCATTCTTCAGGGGGCGCTATTCGTTGCTTTAATGAAACTTGGTATTGAAACTGCTACGTATGCACAGAGGGTAACGGCAGTTGCCGGTTATTATTCGTATGCATTTTATGCAACTGAACTGTATATTTTCTGGTATTTACTAAAGGATAAATCGTTTAACTGGTTTGCAGGTATCTCAAGCTTATTTCTATTTACCGATATAACCGGTATACTGACTCAAATTATCTACTACTATGGTGGTGGACATGTTGGTCCGGGGCGAATTATACTTCCGGAATATAATTGGCTATCATTAATTGCAGGCAATTGGACACATGCACCCTGGCAGATTATTTCATTAAAAATGTTTGTTGTTTTGTGTGCAGTTTATTTTGCGTTTTCAACGATGATGGTGCTTATTGTAAAGAATAAAGGGTTAGATAAATGAGTGCATTGAAATTCAACCAGAAAATATTTCTTGACAGAGTTGTATTACGTCCGATTGCACTTTTTTTAAATTGCATTGTTCGTCCTGTTGGTATTCTCCTCAATCGTAATCATGATTTGACTGGCATTAATGTTAAAACCATAGTGATTGCAAAACTTGTTGGGATGGGCAGTATCTGCAGAGCAACTCCAATGATACGCGAAATTCGCAATAAGTATCCACATGCAAAGGTCGTCGTTTTAACATCATGTAAAAACCGGATGATTGCTGAGCGGTTGAATAATATCGATATGGTTCTGTATGTTGATGATTTGTCAATTTACACTACAATAGTAAGCTCACTCGGGGTTTTGTTCAGGTTCTGGCAATTACGCGTTGATCTTTATTTTGATCTGGAAGTTTACTCAGCTTATTCAACCCTTTTGGCTACTTTCAGTCTGGCAAGAAACCGCTATGGTTTTTACAGGGAAAGTACAGCATTTCGTTTAGGACTTCATACGCATCTGGTTTACTTTAACGACAATAGGAATATCAGCTGGATATACATGATGTTGGCGAAGGCTTGTGGTGTCTATTCAACAAATCTGATGCTTGACAAACCAACTATTTCAAGAGATGATAGTGAAAAAATACAGCTTTTTTTGACAAACGCAAGTGGTAATTACAACAGTAAGTATATCGTTATTAATCCAAATGCATCAGAGCTGCTTTCAGAAAGGAAGTGGCCGGGGGTATATTTTGCTGAGTTGATAAATGTCTTTTCCAGTGTGTATGAAGGTACTATTTTCCTGATTGGAAGCGCCGATGAATTTACCTGTAATGCAGCTATTTATGAAAAACTTACTGAAAAATCCAGAGCAACAACATTCAATATCGCCGGTAAATTACCTTTTGGGCAAGTACTGTCGCTTATAGAACATGCACAGTGTATGCTTACCAATGATTCCGGCTTATTTCATATTGCATTAAGTCTTGGTACAAAGACGGTCTCACTGTGGGGACCCGGTAATAGGTCTCATTATGCTGACTATGAATATGTACATCAAATCGCTTTGCAGAATAATGATATCTACTGCAGCCCATGCATTTACAGAGTGGATAAAGTTCCATGTCAGGGCAATAATAAGTGCATGCAATCGATTCATCCGGTTTCGGTACTTAATGCCCTGTCAACGTTATGTTCGGTGTCGTCTGATCTTTTTAATACAGCGTCTCTGGAAAGTATTTACAAAGAGGTTAACGCTGAATCTCTGAATATTACAATGACTTCAAAAAGGCTTCAAAAAACAGCAAATAATTAAGAATACAGTGTTGGACTGTAATCATAATTCCGTTATCAATCAATACTTCGCTTTGGCAGAGATTGGAAACGCTGACAATATCTGATTTGCAATCCCGAAATTACAGCTATTTGATATAGCTGTGCCGGCAATTATTTTTATTACATGGTACAGTCATAGTTATATCGTATTGATATACAAGTAGTTGGTTGGTTTACACAGGGTAATAACTGTTGTTGCCTGGCTTCTTCAATTCAGGTAATGGTTGTACGACTGTAAATTCTTTTTATGATGTTGTACCTGATTCTGATTTACTATTATTCCGGAGGAAACGATGATAGATTCTCTTGCAACGTGGTTTGAGGGTGGTGGAATGTATATGTGGGTGATACTTGCAATACTTGCGGTTGCTGTTGCTGTGGTAATCGAACGTATGATCTTTTACTATGTTATCTGCGCGGGAAATGGCCGCAGGATGGTGGCCGATATTGCAAAGGCACTTAATGAAAATAGGGTCAATGATGCAAAATCTTTTGTTTCGTCAAAAGCTCCGTTGCAATCGCTGCTTCATATCGCGGTTGACAGGTATAGTGAAAACATGTCAATTGACGAAATTCAGGAGGGGGTCGAAGAATTGTCGATCAGTCAGGTACCGCGATTTACAAAAAGACTAAACTATCTTGCACTTTTTGCAAACATTGCAACACTGGTCGGGCTTCTGGGAACGATCAGCGGGTTGCAGCTCTCGTTTTCATCACTGGTTTCCGTTGAGGCATCAAAGAAGGCAGCGATGCTTGCAAAGGGTATCTCCGAGTTTATGACCTGTACTGCTTTTGGACTTATTGTCGCAGTGTTTTGTATGGTGTGTTATACGGTCTTATCAAACAAACAGAGTCAATTGATAAAAGATCTTGATGAATCCGTTGTAAAATGTATGAATTATTTAAAAAAGAAACGTTCATAAATGCAGCTCAAATTTTTCAGGGCATCGAAGCCATCAGAGACCCTTGAGGATGAGATTGAACTTGATATCACACCGCTCATGAATATCTTTATTATTCTTGTTGCGTTTCTGGTATCAATGGCAATCTTTACAAGGTTGGCAATAGTCGAATTTACGCTACCACCTAATGTTGATTCATCAATGAACAATTTACAGGAAAAACCGCAGCCGAAATTAACCGTTCGTCTCGATAACCACTATGTCGGTCTGGTGCTTGGCGATAAGCTGCTTGATTCGTTACCGAACGTTAATAGCGTGATCCCATTCGATTCACTGTCAAAACGGCTTCTGGTTCGGGCATCAGAAACAGATTTCAAGGGGGAGATTGTTGTTGCGTCAGTGGATCAAATTCCTTTTAAAACAATTGTCAAAGCTATGGATATCTGCAGAGGTGCCGGATTTTCAAAGGTTGGTTTGTCAAGTGCAATAACAGATCCAGGAGTATCGGAATGAAAGCTCGGGATCTTCATAAAGGGCTTGATAAAGGGGGTACATTCCGACCGCAACTGACATCGCTTGTTGATATTATGGTGATACTGCTGTTTTTTCTGATTCAGAGCTTTTCTGTTGAAGGCAATCTCGTGACTCCATCAACTGATCTTGAACTGCCGCTCTCTGATGCATCAAAGAGTCCTCAGCCGTACTGTAATCTTCATATCACACAAACGCAGGTGCTCGTGGATGATGAAGTTATTGTAACAAATCAGAAAATTGCGTCATCAGAGGATTTCATGATTCCGGAATTGTTCAAAATGATGAAAGCGCAGGCTGTAAAAAATAAGGACTCATTGTCAAAAGGAAAACTTATAATTCAGGCGGATAAGGAAATCCCTTTTGCAATTGTTAAAAAGGTTATGTTCACCTGTTCAAAAGCCGGCTTTGATGATTTCAAGGTACTTGTGGTGCAGGAGGAATAACGTTGGATTCACGTGAAAAACTGCTCGCCCGGTATGCATCACATGACATGGACAGTTATGGGAAACGGGATTATTTCACACTAATTGTTGTGGTGTCGCTTCTCCTGTTTGGATGCGGTGGCTATTATCTTCACCGGAACGTTCCTCCTGTAAAGACACTTGAAGAAAAAATTACACAGATTACAACAAGTTTTATCATCCAGGAGAAACCAAAAGAGGTTGTCCGTGTTGTAAAGGAAAAGAAAAAAGAGGAAGTAGCACCACCAAAGCCGGCAGAGGTTCCAAAAGAACCTGTCGACCTGACACAAAATCCGGTGTTGGCACAGAAACAGAATGATGTTGTAGAACAGCCGCCTCAAACTGAGCAACCGAAGGTTGTGCGAAGAGTGTATGGACTGAAGCGGGTATATTCCACAGGGCTTGGAAGTGGCGGTAGTGCTTCTGATGCTGTTATTGGCAAGTTGGGTAATACGCTTAATGTGCCGATTGACACCTTTACTGTAACAAAAGAGGAGTTGAAAGGACAACTTGTCAGTGTCACTACGATTACGTCAACACCTAAAATTAGAAATGTCGTTAAACCGGAGTACACAACCGAAATGACCGAAAACAGGGTTGAAGGTGTTGTGAAAGTCCGGGTGCTTGTTGATATCGATGGAAAAGTTAAAAAAGCAATTGTTCTTAATGATCTTGGTTACGGTACAAAAGAATCGGTATATAATGCCTGCCTGCAGCTGGAATTTGAACCGGCAACAATTAATGGTACGCCCTGTGCGGTGTGGATTATCATTCCGTTTACATTCAGGATGCTCAATTAGCAGACATATAAGATCAGTGTCCGCCTTTTTTCTTGGGCGCACTATGACCACCCGACTTTTTAGGAGCTCCATGACCGCCTGACTTTGCAGGTGATTTTTTTGCCGGGGCGTTTGTGGCGGCTTTTTCTTTTGTAACAAAAAATTCCGGTCCTCCCCAGATACCCATCGTATTTCGTGATTTGTCAACATTTTTAAAGTCATCACCGGGAAGACCGGACTCAATACATGGCGAATAGCGACTGAGCTCAAAACGCTTTACACCTGCTTTACTTTCTATTAGGGAATCGTACGGTGATGTGGTATTTTCATAATAGATATTTGCAAGGGATGTATCTTTAACATCTGTCATGTCAGTAGGAATTGTTAAATCCTGTGCCTTTGCATCAGATTCTGCCCTGGTTCCTTTGAATACGGGATCTTTATAAATGTTATGTGCAATATCGGTTTCGGGAGCATTCTTTTTTCTGCTCCTGACTATTACTCCAAGTTCAGGTTGACAATCAAGAAAATCACCATCAGAGTTTCCGTATACACAATTATACTCGAAGTTTATTTTTGACTTTCCATCACACAAAACACCGTTATTTCTGTTGTTAACGATTATATTATTTGCGATGTGAGGATTCGCTTCACGGATATGAATACCTGCCAGAAAATTTCCAGTGATTATATTATTGTAAATTTTCGCATTCCCATTTACAGAGCAATAAATTCCTATATGATTGAATTCAATAATATTGTTCCGGATAACAGGTTCGGACAGTCGTACTGATACTGCCCGATATGCATTAACTATATCTGTAAATGCTATCTCTGCAAAATTACCGGGAGCATTGTCGAAAATAATTCCATACCAGCCAATGGTGTTTTTAGAGGTACTTTGAGGGATAAACTGTATATGCTGATCTCGTTTACCAATGCAGTTCAGGGCACCTTTAACGCGAATTGATACGAGCACAGAATCTGATGCATCGTATTGATTGGTTGTATCAAATAGTTTTGGTTTTCGAATAATAATTCTGACACCGGGTGCAATGGTCAGGCTTGCACCTCTCTCTATAGTCAAATCCCTTTCGATGATATAGGGACTATCCTCAAGGTTCCAACGAGTATCTTTGAGAATTACTGATGGTGCATATTCCTCTGCCGCAGGTGACAGTACCAACAGCAAAGTGACCCAAAGAAACACCATGATAGAACCGGGAAACGAAATGCTGGTCACGAAATTGTCATATAGTCTTTGAATTTGACATACAAACATAGTTTTTCCCAGAATGCATTAAATGATTTTACCAGTGATTTTATATTGTAAAGACATTGATTACACATGGTTATATGCACTGAACAGTGTCGTCCAACTTTTTAATAAACACACCGGTTCCTGTCGGACAGGCCATAAATATCACTTTTTATTGTACAAATCAACATAGAAAAATGCAACCAGGAAACGGAACCGGTTGTGCGTTTACTGCAATAAATCTAAAACGGAAATTAGTGTGTTCGCAGACTCTGATTTTGAGGTAACCACAGAAAATTCTACCGATTTGAAGACATGACACCAGAACGTCTATCTTGAGATTACATTACAGTTACTTTATAGCACAATTAAGCATAATGTGTTATGTAGAATAGTCGATGTTATTGGATTTTTAGGGGTCATCAGATATATAAAAATAAAAACACAGAAAAATATTGATCTTCTCTGTTTTATTTCCTATTTTATTGCGTAAATCCAAATATGTAGTAATCCCAATTATTCGCAATTTCACAATATTGTTTAAAAAGCTAAAGGAACACCTTATGAGAAAAAAATTATTATCGGGTATCAGTTTTTTCTGGCAGGAATTCTATCATTATTATGTACGTGCAAGGAACTGCCAACTAATCCGTACGAAAATGGTGATAATTTAAAAGTTACCATGTTTATTTCGGGAGACCTGCCTGAAATAAATGCAATGGATTCTACATCTGTTGGTCTTGTCATAAATATTCCAAATCTGGTTAAAAAACTGACTGTCATACAGGG
>JAAZBG010000096.1 GCA_012513915.1 Fibrobacter sp. | reverse complement strand
CTTTTTAGCAACAGCCTTTTTAGCAACAGCCTTTTTAGCAACAGCCTTTTTAGCAACAGCCTTTTTAGCAACAGCCTTTTTTGCCGCTTTCTTTGCCTTGTTCATAGTCGAATCCTATGGTGACAGAGATTTATCTTTTAAGCTGATTTAAATCTAATGCCTTGAATTGTCAATACAGGGTATTATTGAATTTAAATAGCCGGTTATTTACATCAAAGAAAAATACTAATAGGAAATTGCAAAAACAATAGTATCCGGTAGAAATAAACCTGAAAATTATGATATACTATCCGGGAATTGACATTTTGAGACTGTTGATAATTTCTGTATTTCTAAAAAGTCTGACAGCGATTCGATACCGTTTATGTTCACGTCGATATACTTTTTAATTGTGACTATTATTGAATAGCCTGTTGCTAAAGGCACCCGGATCTATGTATAAATTTTTTAATCAGTTGAAGATGTTTGTTGGACAGGTTGGCGGTACTTAGAAAGTAATCATGTCGTTGTAAATAAGCCTTGACTCTATTTTCAGGTTGTAGTATATTGATATTGTTTATATGGATACTAAACAATACAAAAAGGAGTCAGCGAATGCCTGTCTTTAGTGATATTACAAAGCTTATTGGAAAAACTCCACTTGTTGCGATCAATCACCTGAACGGCGGAAATGCAACTATTGCTGTAAAAATGGAATCATTTAATCCTCTTTCAAGTGTGAAAGATCGTATCGGGCTTGCGCTGATAGAGGACGCAGAGAAAAACGGGTATATTAACAAAGACAGTGTCATAATTGAGCCTACATCAGGAAATACTGGTATTGCACTTGCTTATGTTGCTGCAGCAAAAGGGTATAGGCTGATTCTTACAATGCCGGAAACAATGAGTATTGAACGAAGAAAAATTCTTAAGGCATTTGGGGCTGAACTTGTTTTGACTGAAGGTGCAAAAGGCATGAGAGGCGCTGTTGCAAAAGCCGAGGAACTGGCTGCCACGACGCCAAATTCTTTTATCCCACAGCAATTTAATAATCCGGCAAATCCTGCGATTCATAAGATCACTACTGCAGAGGAAGTATGGAATGATACAGATGGCAAAGTTGATATCTTTATTGCGGGTGTCGGGACAGGCGGTACAATTTCAGGTGTGGGAGAATACCTGAAAAATAAAAATAAAACGATAAAAATAATCGCTGTTGAACCTGATAAGTCACCGGTTCTAAGTGGTGGACAACCGGGACCTCACAAAATTCAGGGAATCGGTGCAGGATTTGTACCAGAGAATTTTAAAGCGTCTGTTATTGATGAAATAATAAAGGTACGTGAGGAAGATGCTGGTATAATAGCGCGTCAGGCTGCTAAAAAAGAGGGTTTACTTGTGGGAATTTCATCCGGCGCAGCATTGTGGGCAGCACTGGAGGTTTCGAAACGGCCGGAAAACAAAGGTAAATTGATTGTGGCACTTTTGCCTGATACCGGTGAGCGATATCTGAGCACCTGGCTTTTTGATGATGTCTAAAACGTACTATCGGATGACAAAATTACCGGGATATCAGGTTTAATAGATCCGCTGCACTCATTATTCCACTGAGCATATTGTTGATATCATATGCAATACATCCGGTAAACCAGTCGTTTGATTCCATTATTTGTTTCTGCGCAGGATGTTTCTGAAGTTACCGTTTGTCATCCTTGCTGTGTAAGCGGCCGGTGATATTATGTGCCATTGACATTATACCAGTTACGTCACCATTATCATTTACAAGGGGTATATTTGTCCATTCACAGGTAATAATTTGTCCGGAAGATGTTCTGCTTTCATTTGTATAAAAGATAGTATCTTTTTTCAACAGGAGATTGTTCCATAATGCTGATATTTCATTAGTTAGATTTTCAGGAACAATCAGTTCGAATGCACTTTTTCCAAGAGCTTCATCCTTTGAGTATTCGAATATTTGTTCAGCAGCAGGATTCCAGTACTCAACCTTAAAATCCTTATTCCATTCAATTACACCAATAATCGTATTATTGAGATATAAGTCAAGTTTCCGCTGAGATGTTTTTAAGGCACTTAATGCGCTCTGAAGCTCTTCAGTTTTTAATTTTAATTGTTTTTCTGCTTCGATTTGAAATCGCTCAAGTTCTTTTTGGAGTTTGTATAATTTAAGATGCGTCTGGATACGTACCTGTACCTCGTTAATTTCAAACGGTTTGATAATGTAATCAACACCCCCCGCTGCGAAACCTTTTAATTTTTCCTCAAGTTCACCTGCAGCGCTTAGAAATATTACCGGAATATCTTGACAGATTGGCATTAGTTTGATTTTCCTCGCCAATTCGTATCCATCAATTTCCGGCATTCGAACATCACACAATATCAATTCTGGTACCCGTGCAGAGATAAGAATAATTGCAGTACGACCATTACTGGCACATCGAACTTTATATCCTGAAGAACGCAGTAACTCTTCTAATGTTTTAAGATTGTTAATGTTATCATCAACAATCAATATATCACCGGATACCTGATTAGCAGTGTTCATTATCCCTGATTCCCATAGTTTCGTCGTTAATCGTGTACATTGTTAACACTACATACACAAATTCTGTTTTTTTGTATATATTGTAACATAAATAATTCTAAAGGTATATGTTTTTTAATCTTTTGACAATTGATCCATCAACAAATCGAATCTGTATGCTTCAGCCAGCGGTAGTATTAACGGTTTTAGTTCCGGATTTGATTCAACGATTTCTTTTATCAGATCAATGTCACCTTCCTGTGAGGCTCTAAGCAGTTTTTCTCTGATCGCAGGGGCAATTGAATCAAATGAGTCTGTTTCCTGTGATGAAACATTGTGTAAGTCGTTATTGCCATCTGAAATTCCGTAATCAATTTCTACAGGAAGAAACGTGCGTATAGCTTCAAAAATACTGCTGTCCTTGTAAGGCTTTGCAATAAAACCATTACAACCGGCATCGAGCATCTCCTTCTGCTCATCACTGTATGCATGTGCTGTTACTGCAATTATTGATGGGTAGACAGATTGAGACAAGTTACGTATGGCTTTTGTCGCATCCAGTCCATCCATGTCAGGCATGCGTCTGTCCATAAAGATCAGATTAGGCATCCAGTTTCTGGTAATTTCCAGGGCTTCATGTCCATTGGTTGCTTCCCGTATCTGGAATCCAAACGGCTTGAGGAGTGCAAGTAGAATAGCCCGGTTGTCCACATGATCTTCAACGATAAGTATTCTGCAGTTTTCGGCATTTTTTATTCTTTGCGGTAAGTCAGTATTTACCGGTTTAAGTTCTGTTGAAAGTTCGTTGACAGGTTGGTACTTAATTGAAAATTTAAATGTGGATCCTGCACCGGTATCACTATCTACACAGATCTGTCCACCAAGCAGTTTTACATATTCGTTTACAATTGATAGGCCGAGCCCGGTTCCCTCATGGTGCATCGAAGTGCCCAGTTGCTCGAATGGATTGAATAACCGTTTTTGATCCTCTTTGGAAATACCGATTCCTGTATCGGTGATCGAAAAAAGAAGTTCGTGATGCTGGTCGTTCTTTACATGTGATGCAAGTGCGAGTTTGATGCTGATATGCCCATGATTCGTAAATTTGATAGCATTACTAACGAGATTAATAAGTATCTGGCGAAGTTTTGCCTGATCTGTGCGGACAAAGCGTGGAAATGAGGATGATTGATCAAGGCGAAGCTCAAGTCCTTTTTCCCGAGCCCGAATTCTTAACATGTCAATAAGATCTGTAAGTAGGCTGCCAAGATCAAATTCAACTGGTTCAAATCGCGTTTTTCCGGATTCTATACGGGCAAGATCAAGAACATCATTAATCAGCGAGAGAAGATGCTCACCCGATTTCATTATAATATTCATAGGATCACGAAGCTTTAATGGCAGTAGATTGTCCCTTGCAATAATCTGACTGAAACCAAGAATTGCATTAAGCGGCGTTCTGAATTCATGACTCATATTGGCAAGAAACATTGATTTGGCCTTGTTCGATTGCTCTGCAGCAGCCTTGGCACTAGTTAACTCAAGTGTTCTTGTTGCGACAAGCTCCTCAAGATGAAAACGGTGTTTGTCAAGTTCCTTATGTCTTGCTTTTAATAATGATACCATTTTGACAAGAGACAAACGGAGTGATTCGAGTTCTCCTTTAAATGAATGTTTTTTTATAAAAGCCCCTTCATCAGTATCATCCTCAACCCTGATTGAATATTGTTCAAGTATATTAAGCGGGCGAAGAATTACTTTCCAGAGAATCAGATACAATATCATGGTAAGTAAAATCGCGACAATTGATATTGAAACAAATATGATCCATTTAATTGTAAGGAGCCTTTCCTGTAAAAACCTTGTAGTAATCGAAATTTCAATTATACCGATTTTCTGGTCATGGTATGAGATTGCTGAAATCCATATAAGCTGATCATTTCTCTTTATAACGGTATCTGATTGTATAACATTCCATGATTCATCACGGCCAAGTGATAGTATTGGAGTTGCTTTGTTAATTTCCCTTACTACAAAAGAGTAAACTGCTTCATCAAGCATCATACTTTTTGCTATTTGATTAATCTGAGTTGTGTTAAAGTCCCACATCGGTAGCGTTAGCGATGTTTTTGCCTGATTAATTATTGCAGAATGTGTCGCATAGAGTTGATTATAGGAGTATCGCGAAAATGCATTGAACCCGATTATTCCGGCAATCCCCAGCAGTGTTACAGTTAAGAATGTCAGGATGAGAATAACAACAGTTGCAATTGATAAATGCCCCTTCTGCATAACACACTCCGGATTTAAATGTTTACTATTGAATCTGGAAACAGGTAATCAAGCCAGGCTTCTACCACAATATCTCCTTCCGGAGGAGATATTGCAAGATCGGGGCTTAATTCAATAATGTGGAAACTGTTGCTGGTAGTGTCTGCCAAAATATCAACGCCAAGAACTGGAATGTTTAACAACTTTACAGCTTTTTCACATACTGATATATACTCTGATGGAATCCTGTCTGTCACAATATCAACTGTACCACCGGTGTGATAGTTAGTCGTGCGGCGAACCTGAATGTATTCATTATGTCCTGGTACTGAGTTGAAGTCCAAACCCATCGAATTAATTGTCCGTAATGTTTCTTTGTCAAGAGGAATGCAGTTACCTGGATCCGTATCTCGGGTGAATCGGTTTTTTTCAAGAATAAGTTCCCTGATACTTGCGATTCCATTTCCTGTAATTGATGCAGGATTGCGTTCTATTGCACATACGTATTTAAAATTGACAAATATCAACCGCCAGTCAATACCGGTGACACATTTCTCAAGAACAATTTCGTCACAGTATTCTCTGGCGAATTCCAGAGCCTCCTCCAATTCCACCCTGCATGTTATATGTGTTGAAACACCCCGGCCACCCCATTGTGCTGATGGCTTTACAACAATACAATGGTGATCTGACAAAAAACGCAGTGCAGATTCCATATTGGTGTACATAGTTTGGTCTGCAACAGGAAATCCATGTTGTTTGAGGAAATAATTTGCTGCAAACTTATTTTGCGCAAGATGAAATGTGGCTGCACCAATATTATCTGTTAATGCATTATAACATCGTACAGATTTGTTCCTGTAAATAAGTTCAAAAATAGGCTGATACGGATCAAGAACGTTGACCTGTATGTCCCGTTTTTTTGCTGCTGTAGTAATAGTCGTTGTATATACTGAATCCATAATGCATTACCTATATAAAGCAATTCTGTTTGTAAATAAGAATAAACACACCAGATATATGCAATAATTTATATTTATCCATCTAAACAACTGCATGCCAGGCATGAATGTGTACAATAAAATATATCATTCGAGGTGTTCTTCTGGCATATGTAAATTGATCATTTTAATGACAGGGTACTACTTATGAAAAATATCTCATCAAAGGATGCTCCTTCAGCAATTGGTCCCTATTCACCTGGAATCATTCATAACGGAATGCTTTTCCTGTCAGGGCAACTTGGTATTGATCCTCGAAGTGGTGTTCTGGTATCGGATGATACAGCTCTGCAAACCGAGCAGGTAATGAAAAACATGAAAGCGCTGCTTAATGAAGCTGGTTTCAATTTCAATAATGTTGTTAAAACAACGATTTTTCTTCAATCGATGGATGATTTTAAAATTGTCAATGAGATATATGCACGATATTTTGGTGATCATAAACCGGCTCGTTCCACAGTACAGGTGGCCAGACTTCCTCTTGGAGCGAAAGTCGAAATCGAGAGTATTTCAATGGTACAGTAAATGCTATCCGTGCAGTACTATGTAGCGTACCTGTCTGGCAGGATCCAATGAAGATAATTACTGGGTTTAAAGGCTTTTTTAAGAATATGCAGCGGGATATGCTGTTGTTTATTGTTACATTGTCAACTGTAGGTCTGGGTGACAGCGTTTTCAATGCGGTTTTTAATAATTTCCTTGATGCAACATATGATATGAACAGCTTCTGGCGCACCTTTCTTGAAATTCCGAGAGAATCCGGTGGCTTGCTTGTCATAATTGTTTCTGCTGCACTTTTCTTTATTCGCAGCAGACGAATGGCTATGATTGCAATACTGTGTGGTGCAATTGGTCTTATTATGATTGCATTATTTTCGAAAACGTTTCATTTCATGTTTATATGGCTCTTTATGTTCAGCCTTGGACAACATCTTTTTATGCCGCTTAATACCGCAATCGGGATGGAGCTTGCTAAAGAAGGAAAAACCGGTACGATGCTTGGGCGGCTCAATGCGATTCGCAATTTAGCAACTATTGCAGGGAGCTTTCTTGTATACGTTGGCTTTAAGTATTTTAGTTTTGACTTTAAAATTTCATTTCTAATTGCGTCAATGTTTTATCTTATAGGTGCATTTACATTGTTTAGTATGCATCCGGGATATGCTCATCCTGCGAAAACACATTTGAAATTGTATAAAGAGTACAGGATGTATTACTGGCTGGCAATCCTTTTTGGAACCAGAAAACAGATTTTTCTTACATTTGCCCCCTGGGTGCTTGTAACGGTTTTCAAACAACCGACATCTATGCTTGCACAGTTGTTGACAATTGCAGGGATTGGTGGCGTTGCATTTCAGCCGCTTCTCGGGAAAGCTGTTGACAAGCTGGGAGAACGTACGATCCTTGCCTTTGAAGCATTTCTTCTTATATTTGTTTGTATCGGTTATGGGTATTCTTCACAATGGTTTTCAAAAGAGATCGCATTAGTGATTGCTGCGGTGTGTTTTCTGGTGGATCAATTACTGATGTCTGTCAACATGGCCCGGTCAACATATCTTAAGAAAATTGCAATCAGTAAAGATCATATAGCACCAACACTGACAATGGCAGTATCAATTGATCACATATTTTCAATATCAATAGCGCTTATTGGAGGTCTTGTCTGGACAAAATTCGGTCATCAGGCAGTATTCCTTTTCGGTGCCGGTATTGCGCTTGTAAATCTTGTGAGCGCGATTAAACTTAAAGTGCCACATGTGATAGCCATTAATAAACCATAAGCATTAGCGTGTGTTTATTTTGTCATTGAAAGTGGAACCGTAGAAATTCAATAATTATATGGATTTGAAACAGTTACGTCGTACTGGTTAAGATGTGAAGCCGGAAATCTGTGTAATATTTTCCTTGTTGCGAAGACAGTCTGAAATTATTTTATGATTTCTATTGTCGGGGCGTAGCGCAGTCTGGTAGCGTACTTGAATGGGGTTCAAGTGGCCGCTGGTTCAAATCCAGTCGCCCCGACCATATTAAAAATAAAAGCTATGCAATAATAATTGTATAGCTTTTATTTTTAATATCAGGTTTCAGCCGTTGTGTGAAAGTGAAACCATATCCTATCCATATCGTTATTATCATGATTATTTCAGGTCTGATATCACCTTTTTCCTATTCAACTTCCTGATCTCACTCTCAGCCTTACTCAACCGGCAGCCGCAATAATCCTGTCTGTAAAGTCCAAGCTCAGCACTTAAAAGCGTACTTTTTTTGAATCCATCATTCTTTTTTAAATTTGTTTCTATATACTGCACTGACTGATCATGTGCGCTTTGATGCCCCGTTTCATTGAGCATTTTAATATTCTTATGTGGACTGACACTCATTACCGTTGCAAATTTATTGATCGATACATCTTTACAAAACTGTGATGTTCTCCCGAGGCGCAGCAGGAAGCAGGCTCTGCATCGTTCTCCACCCTCCGGTGTTGACAAATATGGTTCAACAGTTTTTTCCCAGGATAGCGGATTATAATCATCAGCAACTAATCGCAGCCCATAATGTTTTGCTACTTTGTAGGCTTCATCAAGTCGAAGCGTATACTCATCAAGAGGTGAGATGTTCGGATTACAAAAAAAACAGGTAATATCATACTGCTCACCTAATTCATGTATTCCCCATGCCTGATCAGGGGCACAACAGATATGAAGCACCAGCTGTTCTTTCATATGTCAATACTCCGAAATAGTCTCTTTAATTTTCTGGGCACGTTTACGGTTGATATAGTACATGATTCCAAAATAGGATGCGGTTCCTAACGCATAGAGTGATGTTAGAATGATTATACCTTTTGTATCAAATAACAACAACACCGGAAGCAATGTTACCGGAAGAATGATCACTGCTGCAAGTAATAAAAACTTGATAATATAATATTTAAAAATAAATTTTTTATAGTCCGATGGCCGGTCTGACCAGAACCTTAGAAGCCTTATTCCCTCCTGAAGCCACTGGCTTCTGAGTTTACTATGCCGTGCGAACTCATCCATTACCTCATTCCAGCCCTTTTTCTCAACATAATTGCGCAGAATGGAAAGCGCATATGCAGTGTGATCACGCTCAAGTAGAATGTCAACCATCGGAGGTATGAGTTCTTTTTCGTTGGGCATATTTTTATATGCCTTGTGAAGATAATTAAACGCCTGGGTATTCAATCCTTTTTCCCTGTAGTAATCAGCAAGAAACCAGTAATCCTCCACACAATAGGGCTCTTCAAGCTCAATGACTTTGTTAACCCAGTTTTCCATTTCTGTAAATCTGTTGGTTTTTCTCAGGAAATGATAATAATCCCTCAAAATCTCAGGATTCTCACTGTCAAGTTCTATCGCTTTCCTGAATGCACTGTCTGCGTTGTCAATTGAATTACTTTCTGAATAGGCAATTCCTTTAACCCTGTATGCTTCCGGATCAATTGGCGCGATGTCGATAGCATCATCAGCACATTTAATCGCCTCGACATAATCCTCTACGCCAAGATGAACATATGAAAGATCAACATAACCAACCGGCGAATTCGGATAACGCTGAATAATTTCTTTTGCCACAAGCGATGCCTGATCGAATTGCTCTCCCTGTGAGTAACAAAAAACAAGCCTTGACATCATACGTATGTTGTTTGGCGAATGGGATAGCGACTCTTTATAAAGATCAATTGCTTTCTGATATTCACCTGTAAAAATATAATGATCGGCGAGCATGTCACGAACTTCATCGTACGCAGGATTTATCTGGAGTGCCGCGATAAAACATTTTTCTGCGTTTGAATGATCTCCAAGCCTCTCAAATGCAATACCGGCGTTACGAAATGTCTCGGGATTCATTACACCGAGTGAACGGCTTTTCTCGAAACATTTAATTGCGTCAGTAAAGTTGTTCATCTCCGTATGATACCAGATCAGTGTGGCAAGTACAATATCATTGTCAGGATGATACTTTTCTGCCCGTAAAAGATACCGTCCGCCTTTTCGTGTCTGATTCATCATGGAATAGGCATAAAAAAGCCCTAAAAGGCAATCAACATTAGTTTTGTCAATTTTAAGTCCGTGGTGAAGATAGGGGATTGCTTTTTCCGGTTCATTCTGTTCAGAATAAATCCGTGAATATAAAAAGGGAATCTCCCATTCATCGGTAAACATATCACTGTACTGGTTGAGCATCTCCAGTGCTTCATCAAAAAGTCCAAGGTCTACAAGTTCTTGTACCTTGTCAATCAGATCCGGACTATCGTTCCACTCTTCCATAGTTGTTCGTCGGTTTATTTCTTTACTGGAGGTGATATAATCTGTGCGGGAATACGGCGGCGTATCAAAATATCGAGAATCCAGAGTACTACAAATCCGCAGCAAAAAGCACCAGTGATTGATAGTATGGATAATGGCGATTCAATCTGTGATGGCGCATGTGTCAGCCACAATAGTGTGACAATAGCCGCTGATACACATGGTATTCCGAACGCCATTATGAGCATCAGCGTGTCATTTATTGATCGATAGTTAAACGTTATGGTCATATCGACTGCATAGCCGGGGGCCTGGGGTGTATATATGGTAACCATTTTATTATTCTCAATACCCGAGCATGCCCCGCATCCGCCATCACAACCCTTTGATTCGCTAAAACATGGTTTTTTACCGGATGATGCATCACTAAGGATTACTTTGATAATATTCCCGCTGATTGCCTGAATTTTGCCGGTGATATTTTCCTGTCTTCTGATAATCGCCATAAACTACTCCTCGCTGCATCTGAAGAAACAGTGAAAAATCAAAATATGATCCCGTTATTAACTACGGATGAACCCTGAAAAAAGTATTCCCGTCTGATTGATGTACTGATATTGCATAGTATCTCGTATCCAATGGTATTACCTTTTATTGCAATATCGTCGGGTGTGATCTGATGTGTACCTGATGAACCAATAATAACAACCTCATCGCCTACAGCAAATGATGGCGTTTCTCCTGCGTCAACCATTGTGTAATCCATCGTAACATTTCCGGCAATGGTGTACTTTTGGCCGTTTATTAATACTGCTCCGCAATTTCCGAGAAAACGGGGGAGGCCATGCGCATATCCGGCTGCGATTGTGGCAATATGTGTTTCGCATTTTGTAATGTAGTTGCCGCCATAACTGACAGGTGTATTGACGGGTACTTTTTTAATTTTTGCAACGACACTTTTAAGTGAAAGCACCGGTTTAAGATCAAGTGGAAAATTCCCGGATGGATCAGGTTTACATCCATAAAGTGCAATTCCCGGTCTGACAAGTTTTGTGTCGGACATGGAAAACCGCATAAGTCCTGCACTGTTTGCAATATGTATCAGTTCCGGTACGATTCCATTGTTTTTAAGAATGTTTATTGACGCAAAAAACTGTGTTTTCTGTTCGTTTACAGACAAAGTTCCGGGCTCATCGGCTTTCGCCAGATGTGTAAAGACACCCTCACAGGTTAGATTTGGATATTTTCGAAGTTGATTGACAAGCAGAGGGACTTCCGATGGCAATAGTCCCATGCGGTGCATTGCAGTGTCGATGTTGCAATGAAACCTGACAAGAGAACCGCTGCGGTTCCATAGTTCTAAGTCGTCAAGATCGTTTAATGCTGGAGTAAGACGGTTTTCGATACATTTATTAAGCAGATCTGCACCGATTCGGCCCAACACAAGAATATGTCCCTGTATTCCGTTTTCCCGTAACGTAAATCCTTCCTCAGGACGTGCTACAGCAAAATGGCGTACATTTCCGTGCTGCTCGAGAACTTTTGAAACTGCAACAGATCCGCATCCATAGGAATTATCTTTTACAACTGCAATTATATCGGTAGCAGGTGTCAGAAGAGACCGTATCTGATCGAGATTCCATAATAAATTGTCAAGTGATATCTCTACATGCGGAGCATAACTTTGTGCATACATCGATAACTATGTCTCATTCTTCAATTCTTGTTTTAACTGTTTTCCATTCAGCATTGATACTCTGTCTGAAAAAACAACTGAAATAATTCTCGTGACACGCAGCTCCACTCTGTTCAACCTTGAACAAAAGACAGTCACCATCACAGTCTATATACATTTCCTTAACGTTTTGAACATGTCCTGATGTCTCACCTTTGAACCAGCGTTTCTGACGGGATCTGCTGAAATAGATCATAACACCTTTGTCAATTGTTTCAAGAAGCGTATCGCGGTTCATATATGCAACCATTAGTACTTCATTTGTTGCAAAATCCTGCGTTACAACAGTTACAAGTCCCTTATCATCAAATTTTACTGTATCAATCAGGTTCATTATTGGTTCCATTGTGATTTCAGGTTCTTATTTGTCCGTTTCCTTCAACGATCCATTTGTAGGTTGTCAGATCTTCAATACCCATCGGACCGCGGGAATGCAGTTTGTCTGTTGAGATACCGATTTCACATCCCATACCATACTCGCTGCCATCAGCGAAACGGGTACTTGCATTGACCATCACTGACGCACTGTCAACCTGCTGGAGAAACTGTGCGGATTCTGTCTTCGATTCAGTAATAATTGAATCAGTGTGATGTGAGCTATACTTATTAATATGTTCAATGGCTTCAGATACGCCGCTTACTGTTTTGACTGCGAGTCGTAAATCAAGGTACTCGGCATACCAGTCGTCTTCAGTTGCCGCTTTTATTTCCGATGATAACGCCTGAGCATCTTTGTCGCCAAATAGTGTGACCTTGTTGTCAAGTAGCGCCTGGATGATCATTTGCCGTTTCTTCAAAGACAGTTTACTGTCAAGAATCAGAGTTTCCATTGCATTGCAGACTCCCGGACGCTGTACCTTGGCATTGATCACAATCGATATCGCTTTATCAATATCACCTTTTGATGATACATACACATGGCAGATACCTTTGTAGTGCTTGATCACCGGAATTCTGGAATTTTCAACAACCATTCTGATAAGACTCTCACCACCGCGGGGAATAATAAGGTCAATACAATCCTCTTTTTTCATCATCATTTCAACAGCACTTCTGTCAGTTGATGGAATTATCTGAACAGCAGCTTCAGGAAGCCCGGCACTTTGAAGCGCTTTGATAAATAGTTTACCAAGCGCGATATTGGAATGAATAGCCTCAGAACCGCCACGAAGAAGCACTGCATTTTGTGATTTAAGGCATATTGCTGCCGCATCAACAGTGACATTCGGGCGGGACTCGTAAATGATTCCAACAA
Source organism: Fibrobacter sp. (assembly GCA_012513915.1). Classification (GTDB taxonomy): domain Bacteria; phylum Fibrobacterota; class Chitinivibrionia; order Chitinivibrionales; family Chitinispirillaceae; genus JAAZBG01. The sequence goes on along the minus strand of JAAZBG010000096.1, from coordinate 20,499 downwards.
CGCCGATCGGTACACGCACTTTGTAAATTTTCAGTCCGTTAGGACGAACGAGCTCATCATAGGTGACACCAACATTGCTTGATAAGGCAGCAACCTCTTTTAAGCCTTTGATCATAGATGCAATAGCTTTATCAGAAAGTGTCAATCGGTCGATCATGGCTGGTGACAGCTCTTTTTCCTGTGCTGCTTTGAGGTCTTTTTTGTTTTCTCTTTGAAGCATAACTGTTTCGGTTTTCAGGAGCTTTGCCATTGCAAGAAGCGCTTTATTCACTTTTGAAACAGGGATACTCTGTAATTCAAGAGCTGCTTTTTTTGCATTACTGCAGATTGTGTCAATTTGTTTTACTAGAGTTGCCATATATACGTACCTTTACAAATTAATTTTCGGTTAATGTATTGATTATTAATAGATAACAAGGTTGTTTCTGTGAATTATCTCATCAAAACTTTTATGGCCGATGCGTTGAGAAATTTCAGATGTCCTGCATCCGCGTAACAAATCAGCATCATCGGATGAATAATTAACCAGGCCGCTGCCGATAACGGTATTTCTTTCTGAAACGATCTCTACTTTGTCACCAGCCTTGAACGTTCCATGAATACCTTTAACACCTGCAGGCAGAAGACTTTTTCCCTTTTCAGTAAGTGCATTTAATGCTCCGTTGTCAACTATTATTTTCCCGCACGCCTGACCAGTATATGCAATCCAGCGATGACGTGACGACATCTTCTTGTCTGATGGCACAAACAGTGTTGCGCAGCGGTCATCAGAGAGAACACTTGAAAGTCTCTGGTCATAGCCATCACCGATAAGCGCATGGATTCCCGCGCGGGTAACGGTCTCTGCAGCCTTGAGTTTTGTTGACATTCCACCAACACTGATTTCGGTTTTTTTCTCACTGACCAGTTTATGAATGTATGATGAAAATTGTGTAACAACAGGAATATGTTTTGCCGTTTTATCGGTATGCGGATTTTTATCATACAACCCGCCGACATCGGTAAGATTAACAAAGATATCTGCATTTGTCAAAAGAGCGATCTGTGCTCCAAGGGTATCATTGTTGCCAAACTGAATTTCCTCGACACCGACTGAATCATTCTCATTTACAATTGGTATCACGTTGGAATCAAGCAACTGAAAGAATGTATTTCTCAGATTAAGATACCGTTTCTTACTTCGTAAATCATCCCAGGTAAGCAGTACCTGACCAATAAGTATGTTGTGTTCCTCAAAATATTTCTCATACATGTTCATGAGACGGTTTTGACCAATGCTTGCACATGCCTGCTGCATTGGAATATTGGATGGCCGTTTTGTTAAGCCAAGGGCTTTCATACCGTGTGCTATTGCTCCGGATGAAACAAGAACCACCCGGATTCCTGCGTTGTGAAGAGCAACAAGGTCATCAATAAGACGCTTGACTCGTGCCTCGTGTCCGGTCGCAGTAAGAATACGGCTTCCGGTTTTAACAACAATGGTTTTTATCGAAGAAATTTCGCTTCGTAGGAGTAAGCTCTTTGTTTTCATTGAGAATTATCTTCCACCAGTAGCAGCCGCCTGGCATTTTTTCTCAAGATCGAGAATAAAGTTTTCAAGCTCCCTGGTTTTTCTGGAGAGAGAATCCCGGTCGTCTGTACATTTTTTTAATTGGTCACTACTTGATTCGATAAGCAGTTTTCGTTGAACCTGCTGCTGATCTTTTTCTTTACTTTCTCTGCTTTTCTGTTGCTCGAGTTTATATGTGGATCCCTGATACTCTTTTTCAAACGATTGCATGGCAACCAGAATCCTGATCCATGACTGTGCTTCATGTGTTTTAATATCACGGGGATACAGCGTTACAAAATTTTTAAATTCGCGAAGTGCCGCTTCCCAGCTCGCAAATGGATTGTCGTAATAAACGTTGATATACCCCAGGTAAAACTGAGCAAGTCGTGCAGCATCGGTTTCCGTGTGAGCATCACGAATCTTTGCAAATTTGACTTTTGCATATTCGTAATTTCCCACTTTGAAAAGTGAGTCTGCTTCAAAAAACAGTTGCTGGTCGTAGGAATACCGCTTTGCAGCACATCCTCCCAAAAGCATTGTCGTTGTAAAAAGTAAAAGAAAAATTTCTATAAGTCGTATCATGTAGTGTCTGCAACCGTTATTTTGATGATTTGTCAAGATTAATCATTTGTTCACCGCTCGATGTGTAATCTTCAACGACAGGATTTTTAATTTCTCTTAGTTTCTTGGTTACACGTGAAATTCGTTCTGTTTCCTCCAGAATCGTACGAACCCGTTCTTTTAATTCATCCGGATACTGTTCCATCATCATCTCAAGAAACTGGGCATTCCCTGAGATAATCATTAATGGATTATTGATTTCATGATTTACTGATGCAACTACTTCACCGATCGCTGCAAGTCTTCTTGATTGAATCAATTCCTCCTGCACATTTTTGAGATCGACTGACATCTGAAAAAATGCATTGGCAAGATCACCAATTTCATCATTGGAATATCCTGATGGATTAAAATTGAAATCCCCTTTTCCAATCGTACTTGCAGATTCTTTCAACTTGCGAAGTGCATTGGTAATTGCCCGGGAAAAAAACAGACCAAAAATAAGCGCGAAAACAGTCACTCCACAGATAATGTAGAGCGTCATCTGTTTTACATTTGCAACACGTGATTCAATCTCCTTGATTCTGATATTAGTCTGTTCATCGATCAGGTTTACAGATTCGTCAAGGAGCATCGTGAATTTCTTATCGCCATCATCAATGACATTACGCCATATCGGAATCTTTAATGCATTTTGGGCGTTACCATGATTTGCAACAATACTGTCAAACATATTACCGTAAAGCCCGTTATAGAGTTTAAGGTTTTCATTGTTTGATCGCAGCGTTGCTAAAGCCATGTTGGGAGGATCAAACAGGTTTTCGACAACAATTGACGAATCAATCTGATTTACATAATCAATTTTTGTCTTGATACTGTCAAAAAGAAGATTTATTCTGACATCAACTTCTTTAAATCTCTGCACAGATTCTGTTCTTCCGATACGCTCAAAACTAATTATACTCGTACCCTGTGCACCATGGAGAGCACGGAGTGAGAGTAGATGGTTTTTAATCTCATTCTGGTACTTTAAAATCTTGGAGCTGCTGTTGACATTCTCAATTTTTGAAACGATCACCATAAAAAATACGTTGAGAAATATTACGAACAGAAAGCCGCTGTAAAGTTTAAGAGCAATTGAAATTCGCATTTTTATATATCTGTCCCTCGCCCGTAAACAGGTTATATTCGCCAGTTAAAATATATTATGGTGAGCAGTTAGTTTTGTATCATTATATATATAATCCTGTTTCTTTATTCTAACGTAAACAAGTAATAGAGGCAATATAATTTTTAAAAATCATGTCCGGCTGAAAAATATATCGTAGGTTGAGTTCTAATACCCGTGCGATTCAATGATTTAGCTGTTTGCCCGAAAGAAAGTATCATTGGACCGAGAGGAGACTCGTATGCAAGTGATATTCCCAGACCAAGTGGTGCATATTTAATAAACTGAGCAGGGAGTTTATTGGATGCATATTGGCCTTTTTCCCAGACATTGCCCCAGTCAATTATTGCACTCGCATGAAATTTTCCTGAAATCTGAACTCTGTAATCAACATGAAACAGCCCAAGCAAATCTCCGGAGAGTGCACGGGGTTCAAGACCGACAAATTGAACCATACTATAAACACCAATCTCTCGGTTTCGTTGCTCTGGAATCATACCGCCCAGATAACGTCGCTCAACTTCCGGTAATCTGGTATTGGCCCATGCAAGCTGAATTCTGGGAGTAAATGTGTGAATCCGGTTTATTGTAAAGCTCTGCTCAAGTCCACCGATTGCATTAAACAGGTAATGAGAGTTAATTTTTTCCCATGAGCCATCAATAATGATAAAATGCCGTGAACCGCTTTTGGCAAATGGAAACTTATCCATGGAATCAATATTCAGCTTTAATAACCAGAATGGGAGTGTTTTAAAACGTAAACCGAAATAGTCATCAAGCGCACTTTTATTGGAAACCTGAATTTTAAACCGCTCTACTTTTAGTCCAGCCCCAAAGAGTGCAGATCGCCCGATTGATGTACCTGTGAGAATCAAGGCGCCACTTTTTGTCAGTGAACGCTCATTGTGGACAATCTGATCAGGACCATCGGTACTATCATTGTCAATAATTTCCCTTTGAAATATTCTGTCTTTCGAGATGTACATTTGTACCAGAAGGTTATTTGCGAAATTTGATGTAAACAGATGTTTTGCCTGTAACTCCATCGAGTACTTTTCACGGCGTAATCCATATTGCAGATGCAACAGAGTCTGTATGCCGCTGCCAAAAAGATTTTCATACGCCGGTTGAATAAATCCCTCGCCAAGATGAAATTCATCAAACCGTAAACCAAATCGCATCCGTAAATATTTTTTTTCCTCTACTGTAAATTTAATCTGACTGTTTGTGTCAAGTTCAAGATTGACATTTCTAAATAGATTGGTTGAGTAGACCGATGATAATATTTTCGGTAATTCCGTACAGCTGATTGAGTCATGTTCTTTTAATCCTGATGCTGTTTTAATAATGCTGGTGCGTGTTTTCAGATTGCCGGTGACAGAAATGGACGTAATTCCAAACTTTTCATCGCCGGACATCATACAGGAATCAATAGCATGAGCATACATGCCGGAATCAATGTGCGTGGATTGTCCCGATGATGTATCTGATGGTTTATTAATGAGTTTCTGAATGTCCGGAATTGCAGCTTTAGTTGCCAGATAGCCAAGGTTGATTAATGTATCAATATTTGAAAAATCGCTGTTTGTTATAGTGTTAATTGATGGAGTTATGACAATGTCTGCCAGTGCACGATCCTTTTCCTTTTGCATTTTTATGCCAATAGACGCAATCTGGTCAACGAAATGAACAGGGTTTTCAAGATCTTTCTTTTGCCAGAGTTCAGAGGTGACATCAATGGCGACAACAACCCGGTCAGATAACTCTCGTGCAACACTTACAGGTATATTTGCACTCAGTCCGCCATCAAGCAATATCATGTTGTCAAGATAAACAGGGGAGTACGCAAGTGGAATCGCACAGGATGCCCTGATTGCAGTTGATATGTTTCCTTTTGAAAAAACAACTCTTTTACCACTTAAAATATCGGTAGCGACGATCCGTAACGGAATAGACAGACTGTCAAAATTCATCCCGGCTTTATATTGAGGAATGGTAAACCATGGAACTGTATGATTGTAAACAGCCTGACCATACGACAGTGCCGTCGGCAGAATAAGTCGCATATTGTCATCAAACTGCATTTCCCATAAATAATTCTGCGATTCGGTTTTGTCGGAGACAAATTGACGTGTACGGGAAACACTATTACTGAATAATGAGTTCCAGCTTATTTGACGCGCCTGAGTTTCAATAAAAGCCGGTGAGTATCCGCACGCATAAAAACTTCCGATAATCGCTCCCATGCTGGTAGCAACGATACATGATGGCTTCAGGCCGGACTCATCAAGTGCACGCAGGACACCGATCTGAGCCAGACCTCTTGCTCCGCCGCCACTTAATACAAGCGTGAATGAAGTTTCAGTTTGTGTACTGGCGGGTACCGGACTGGATGTGCACAGGATGAAAAGCGACAGTAGCTTTATAAAGAGATATTGGGATTGATTCATTCGACGGTGCTCGAAAAATGGTGTATGTGCATGGTTATAGTTATCTACTGTTGTAATTATTATTCTGCAATGGTGTCTCTGTTTCAGTATTTTATATTGATAAAATTATGGAAAATTTATGTAAGGTATTGTTGTTAGCATATATACAGCGCGATTGGTGATGTTCCCAACATACCAGAAACCACCAATATGATAATTACCGGCAATAACTCTCTGGAAACCGCTTAATTTTCAGGCTACACTGCCATCGTTAACAAAATACAATAGTGTACACCTGAATACCTATAGTATAAGCGTATCATTTATCCGCAATGCTGAATAATGAAATGGACATTCTCATAATTGTAAGCAGTCTGAGAAAATGGGTATTAGTCATAGTCGCGTTTCAAGAAGAAAACGGATGATAATCGGTATGTCATTGATTTATTTATATAATAATAAACACATGCTATGCAGATCATATAAAAGCAGATTGAGCACGGTAATTGCTATATAAAAAATCTGATCCGGATTACAAATGTCTGGTTTGTACTGTTTTTGCCGTTTAGCCAACGATTGTTGAATGTATGAAATTCCATGGTTCTCTGCTATTTTGCGCGGTCATTTTCCAACTGGTTTTGCCTGCAGAGTTTCAACTTCCTGTAGATTCTGATGATGCATTGAGAATGCTGGAAAGCAGAACACTTGACAGTATTACCTGGCAAAAGATAGAGCCATACTACACAATTCCACTCAATGTTCCATCCGGTGATTTTCTGATTCTGAAAAGAATTTTTCCCGATATTTTAAAACAGTTGCCATCAAAGCAGATTATAAGCGAAAAATATTCGCCGTGGCGTGAGGAACAGATTACGCTCTTTTTTGAAGATTATCCTCAGATGATTGAATTTGAACCGATACTTGATTTTACCGGTAGTGATCCATATAAAGGCACCGTAAATTTTTCAATCGCAAACTCAAGTGTTGCTAATGCCGGTGTAGTTCATGCAACATTCAGTCTCATACCGGTAAAGTGGCTGATACTGCGTGGACGAACTGATCTGCGTGATGATCATCTACAATGGTTAGACCGTTCTATCACTTTCCAGCCATCAAAAACGCTGTCATTACAAATAGGAAATATCGACTGGCCGGATGAGTACGGATTGATGTCCGGCCGGTTTTCTCACAATAGCAGTAATGGCTCATGGTATAGCCGTTGGCTTTACGGAAATGCACTTTTATGGAATGGCTTTTGTCTTAGTTATGCAAACGATAATTTTAGGGGCGATTATCAGGTACACAGTTCATTGTACGGACATATACTTGATGATAATACACAATATTCACTACTGTCAGGATTCACGTTTGGGAGGTGTCAGGGCATTGATGCATATCTTGTAGTAGATAGGAGCAGTAAACGAAAAAATACTATGTATGGAGGTATCACCTATCAGTTTGATACTAAAAAAATTACTATGAACCTCACTGCTGGTGCAACATCACAGAATCATCACTCAATTCCATTCCTTGCAATGCTGAAATACACATATGCTACCGGCAATTGTAATGTCTCTTTTTGCCATTATAATGACACTTCAGGATTACAGAAAAGTCAAAAATTGTATTCTAGTCTGCTTGCTGTTTCCGATACACAATCATTTACGAAAATTACGAGTATTGACATTTTGAATAAATTCCGTTATTCTGAATTCCCATCGATGGGAGTACGGTTGACAAGCACTTTGATTGATTTCAGGCCGGAGTATTATAAAATTCGTTTTATGCTTGACGATGAGATCGCTTGTTTTAACTGGAAAATGTTTATGTTGGTAAAGTTGACAGATAAACAGGAAAAATACACTTCCGGAGGAACGGTCAAATTTACAGGGTTTAAGCCTCTTGGTATGACGTTTGATGGCATTGCAGCATTCAGTAATAGCTATCTTAAACTGGAACGTCTGACAGTACAGATAAGTACAACACCGATAAAGAGTGTAATGCTACATCCTGCATTGCTTCTGAAGCACCATAAATATGATTCTCCTGTGGAGTTGTCCTGTGAGCTCAGGACTGTTGTTACACTCTGGAAGGGAACAACATCTCAAATAAGGGTTAAATGTCCATTGCAAAAGAACCGTTTTCGGGAGGAACTGAAATTTGACTGTAAAGCATCATTTCTTTTTTAAAATTACTGTCTGTATAGCGGTAATCTGTTTTTTCAATTGTCACACGACAGATTTGAATGAGAGTGAATTTATTTTTGCTGTTGCTGATGTCGGACAGGGGCTTTCTCAAATCGGTGTACAAAATGATACCGCTGTCGTGTGGGATCTCGGTACTCTGGAAATGTTTGGTAATGTCAAGACATTATATAGAAAACTCGGATCACCGTATATAAAGTATATCGTTATTTCACATGGTGATCTGGATCATTGTGGTGGTTTGGGTGGTATTGATACTGAAATCAGATGGAGTGGCAGAATAATAGTAAGCCCCTTTGAGGATACATCGTCTTTGAGAAAACTGTATCATTCACCCGGTTTCATATCATTTGATGTACTATCTGCGGGAAAACAGTTACAGGTTTTTGGTGATGTAAACATCAAATGCTTATGGCCGGACAGTACTGCCAATTTCGCTGACAGAAATGCTTCGAGCTTTGTTTTTTCGCTTAAGCATGGTAGAAATTCCTGCTTAATTACCTCTGATATTGATTCGATAACTCAGCGAAAAATAATTACAGGAAACCGATCAATTAAAACTGATCTTATGATTGTACCTCATCATGGAAGCAGTGACTTTTCTATGCTTTTTTTCCAGTACGTTAATCCTGAACATGCCATTATTTCCTGTGCACGTAATAACAGCTTCGGACACCCTTCGCAGGAAACATTAAAAGCCCTGATAGCACTAAATGCGAAGATCAGTTATACTTTTCAGGGCGGTAACCTATTTTTTAGAAGCAATAACTATTATTGGGTTTTATATTAATACTATGGAATTATGACGAAACAGAGAATTATTTTAAAGAAGTCCATTGTGGATGGACAAATTCTATTTAACTTAAAATCAAATACTTACTTGTTTTTTTACTGAAGTACAGTTGCAACAATGCTTTAATATTCGTTCAGAATCAGGTGGTTTGTGCTTTAAGAGGGTAAAGAATGTCCTTTGAGACACAGAAAAATTTCGTTGGGAAAACGCAAAAGTTAATTCTCGCAGAAGCACAATCAGAGCGTTGGATATCCTACATCAGATTTGTTTTTGCCTGTCTGTTTTTAATATACGCAACATTTCAATCACTAATTGGAAAAACCGCACTTGTTCCATACATCGTTCAATTGATTGCATCACTGGTGGTTTGCTCATACAGCTGGTATAGCATTTCCCATCGAAAAAAAAAGGTAATTTCCGCAAATGGACAGACTTTACTTTTTAGTGTGGCTCTGACAGATATTTTAGCTGTGTCGCTGATTGCTTTTTCCTTTTATCTGAATGGTGCTGCTTTTTCACTGATCCAGGGCTCGTTTTTTGCAGTCTTTATTCTTTTAATTACCTTTACTGCGCTTCACTATGAGGCCAGATTATCGCTTTTCAGCGGTGCTGTAACACTGATTTGTTATACAATCCTATTCTTTATATTCATGTGGGGCAGAGTACCTGCAACACCAGAGTTGATAGCTGATTATATTATAAAAGTTTTATTAATTATGACAGTCTCTGTCCTTGGTTCAATTATCTCTCAGAATAATTCAAAAATAATCCAGCAGGTTATTACATCAGAAACCCGGTACCACAATCTGGTGCATCGTTTACCGGAGATGCTTTTTACTCTTGATTCAAGAGGAAATTTTCTCTATTCGAATATTGCAAGTCATTCCATTTTGGGAATACCTGCCAAGATTTTAATAGGAAGAAACATTAGAAATTTCCTTATAAATCCGGATTCGCTGCGTCTTGATAAAGGTGGTATTAAGGGAACGTTCGAGATTTTTGACTCGGAGCAAAATCGTCGTTTCGTTGATCTGGTTATCCAGGCTGTCGATGATGAGGGCAAAAGTGCTGCTGCCTTTGATGGCCTGATGTCGGATGTTACTGACAGGGAACTTGCAATATGTCAGCGGGAAGAGATGGTTAACAGACTTTTTCAGTACCAGAAAATGGAGTCACTCGGAACTCTTGCCAGTGGTATGGCGCATGATTTCAGCAATATCCTTCAAACAGTGAATGATCTCACCACAATTGTTGACAGGGAAAGTAACGAACCACATACAAAAAATCGGATGAAACTAATTTATGAGACGCTTGTTGATGCACGGTTTTTGATTTCTGAATTACTTGCGCTTGGAAGAAAGACGCCTCTTGATCACCGCTCTGTCGACCTGATTGATTTCTTTAATACCATTATTCCGCATTTTTCAAATCAGCTTGGAGCGAATTATTCTATCGAATTTCAATGTGATGAGGAACGGATATGGGTGTTGGCAGATCCTGATTACCTTAAGCGCATATTTCAGAATCTTTTTGGAAACGCCCGGGATGCAATGCCAGATGGTGGCGTGATTACGGTTACCTGTGAGTCATGCCGGGGTGACGACGATGTTGGCATGGTGTCAATAAGGGTTGGTGATACCGGCACCGGAATACCGCAGGAATTAACAGAAAAGATTTTTGATCCATTCTTTACAACAAAAAAAACGGGTAAGGGAACCGGGTTGGGACTCGCACTTGTCAGACGGATTATCATGCTTCACAATGGTTCTGTTACTGTTGAAAAAACCGGCTTTGATGGAACTGTATTCAGGCTCGAAATGCCAGCAAGCGATGATCAAACCGGACATGATAATGATACGAAAACGATGCTCCAGAACCGTCAGACCGCAAATGTTTTGTTACTTGATGATGATCCTAAAATTCGTGAGGTTCTGAAAATCTTCCTGAAAGAATTCAAGTACACTGTTTTTGAAGCTTCTGCACCGGAGGATGCTCTTCAGTGGATGAAAAATCCTCAATCGAATTGTGATGTCCTGGTAATGGACTGGAGACTTGGAAACGAAAACCCCCATTCGGTTATCAGATTGCTAAGAAGAATAAAGAAAGATATTATTGTTATTGTAGTTTCCGGATACCCGCCAAATCATAAGAGCATCGAAGAAATGAAAATTACAAAATGGTTTACGAAACCATACGACAAAAACCAACTTGACATTGAGATACAACGCTCGCTTCACAAATTAGTAAAATCACGTGAGTCCTGAGTTTGGGGCTGTTAACAGTTAGCTATTTGCTGTTAGCTATTAGCTATTAGCTACATGCTACATGCTACATGCTACATGCTACATGCTACATGCTACATGCTACATGCTACATGCTACATGCTACTTGCTACTTGCTACTTGCTACTTGCTACTTGCTACTTGCTACTTGCTACATGCTACATGCTACATGCTACATGCTACTTGCTACTTGCTACTTGCTACTTGCTACTTGCTACTTGCTACAAGCCCTGTACGTACATTTTAGCGAATTACGTTACCTGTTGCTTCTGACGGTATTTGTCGGGGGTAGTGCGTTCAAATTTCAAGAAATACTTTTCCATCTCTTTTTCATCAGTAAAACCGCATTTGTCGGCGATTTCATTTTCTTTACAGAATGATGATCTGAGGCGCTCTTTGGCAATCTCAATTCTCAGATACATAAGGAAGTGGATAAATGAAAGACCTGTAAGATTCCTGACAAGGTTGGAAAGTTTCTTCGCAGAGATATGGAGTTCACGTGCTACGATATCGACGGAAAGTTTTTTATAGGTAATCTGCCGGTCGACAGCATCTTTAAGGTTATCAAAGAGTTTTTGCTCTGCCTCAGTTTTTTCAATCGCTGTTTTTAGTTTTGGTTTTCTAAGATGATTGATAACTAATGCAATAAACAGGGTAATACTTAATCCGGCAATAAAAGCAAGTGCGCCAATCAGAAGCAGGCTCTTCGAAAGAGGTTTAGGTGTTTTGTATAGTGAATTAAATATCATCGGACTTCGCGTGTCGTATATGCCGCTTTTGGCCCAGGCAACTGTTGCAATCTGATTACTTTCATTCAACGCTTTAAGAATTATATTACAGGACAGTGAGTCCGGAATTGAATCCCTGAATGCTTTTTTGGGAATGGGGAAGAAGACTTTGTATCCTTTATAGTCATCTTTTTCGATAGAATAATGAAAATCGCAATTAGCCTGTTTTGAAATCATTTTGAATGCACCGTTTTCGTCAAATGACGGCTGGTAGCTTACCCGGTTTGGTATACCTGTGAGTGGTATGGTAAATGCAATGATGTCCCTGGTGGGATAAGGTTTGCGTCCAAGTGTGGGATCGATTAATATTTCTATTCCGCATTCAGAAAGAACTTTTTCAGATATACTTGTGTTGAAAAATGGATCATCAACTACAATATAGAATGCCAGCTCTTTTTCATTCCAGTAGATACTGGATCTGATTTTCAGATTGCTCCGGTTGGTTTCAATTTTAATTGTATCTGTTGTCAATCGTTTTGTTCCACTGTGCTCATAGTAAATTGTTCGTTTATCACTACTAATGGGCTGATGCGCAAAGAAAATGCCATCACGCTGAATCGTTTCAATATCACCATTGCGTTTACTTATTTCAGCGAGAAATGCAACACCGGTAAAAAGCTGATTAGGGATAAGTGAAATATCCCAGATAAATTCGTATGGTGCACGGTTTTTTGAACCCAGAGATACAATGATCCCAGAATCTCTTTCGTTCGAAAAGTAACGTGCCTGCAGTTCAATCTTACTGATATTATTACAGGTTGATTCAAGAAGAAGTGTACAACTTGGGGATGTTATGGTCTTTCCGGGGACTGGTTTTATAAATTGAGCACAGTTTTGAGCGGGAGATGTCTGTGAATAACTACAGACAACTGCGACTGGTAACAATAAAAAAACTTTTGTGAAAAAAGAATTGAGTCTATCAAAAACAGTCATGAGATTTCCTTTGTAATAAAATTGTCCCGGATTTGAAGAACTGACAAATAAATCAGTAGCTTAACAAATCATACATTTCAAAAACGGTAACAGTATATGTATCTCCTGCTGATCCGATTTCTAAATGTGTAGTTATATAATATAATGCGCTGCCATCATTTCATCAAGTGGATATAAAATGGACGCAGCAGGAATCGAACCTGCGACCTCCGCGATGTGAACACGGCACTCTAACCAACTGAGCTATGCGTCCTGATACAGGGTAGGATAATTTCCTGCCAGAAAAGTGAAAACGACCAGATCAAACTAATTATAGTCAAATGTTTTTGCAAGATTATTTCTGATAAATGTTTGTTTAATCCTGAAAAAATAGCATATCGAACCATCACTACTGGTGGCGATGATGATTTGAAATAAGAAAACTTTTAATAACCTTAAGCAAAATTCAATTCTGCGCTTTATATTATGTATTGACAGGTAACAGATATCGGGAGTAGTTAAAAAATATTACTGTAAAATAATCAAAATAAGATAGTTTCAGTTACCGGTTGTTTTTCAAAATGTACTCTTGACGTTTTGCTAAAAAAGAGCTGTAAAAAATGGCAGGAGTTTTGTTTCGTTTACAGTGATAGTTCATGACAGGTGCACTGGAATCTTTCATCATAATGGTCAGGTGAGAAAATTTGAAATTAAGTTTCTTTTCATATAATGTTGTGATTTATATTCATCAGGTTAGAGTACTTGCAGCGGTATCTGAAAATACTGAGAATGCTTTGTGTAGTCAATTTAAACGGGTAATTCATTAGAGAACTGACTGATGTAACGTTAGTAATAAATGGTATCGGGGCAAACCTGCCTGATACAATTCAGATTTGTTAAGACAGATTCTTGAAATTCCGGTTTGCAGTGGGGAGAACGCAGCTGGAGGATCAAATATCGGGTAATATTCAAGAGGAGAAGGTAGCCAGATGTTTTTGACAAAACAATTTAGAAGAGGTCTTTTCCTTGCAGTAACTTTACTTGCAGGGGCTCAAACAGTAGTGTCTCAGGGTCTTCCCGGTGAAAACCTGCTTACTCAGCGGTGGCGCGATTTTATCGCAAATCATTCCCCTGTTACAAATGCTGCGCTTATAACAGAAGAAAATTATGCTTCAGGCCGAATTGCGTTTGCCCCGATTCTCAACGGACAATTCAAGCACACAGAGCTTGGTGTTACAATACCTCTTGGTTTGTATCAGTCTGTTGGAGTAACTTATATCGGGGAATTTGACGGCGATTTACCAGGTAATGCGTCATTTGATGGTAGTCATTTTATCGGAAACGAAGATGGATCATCAAATAGTAACCTGTTTTTAGCTGGAACCTACGCATATAACTTTTGGGGCAGATTCTCTGTGGGGGCGAATCTTATATATGCGCGTCATTCAAACTTCGGTTCACCAACCCAGGGGCTCGGTCTTGACTTCGGTCTTACCTTTCGCGCTTTACGTCACAGCGTGCTTGGAGATCATGTATTTGGTATTTCAACACAAAACCTTATTGCACCGCAGATGAAAGAACAGTTAGGTATTAAGTTTAATACTCCTGGCTCCTATGCAAGAAATCTCAAGCTTCTTAAAATATCAAATTACTTTGAGAACAGAGTCGAAACTGCGCTTGATCTGAACTTTAGGGATTTACTTGTTAATCCGGATGAGTATAAGTCTGGTGAGACATCGTTTGATCCGAAAACAGATTTGAACGTGAATTACAAAATCGGTTTATGGCTTCTTAAGCTGATCAAGATTCATATGCACACCGGTTTGAATGCTGATGGTCTTGACTACTGGGGACTCGCAATGGGAATGAATGTGCCCGGTATCAATAATGGTCGTGATTTTGAAGTACTATACCAATACGACATGATGACGCAGGCAGATAATGACGCAACCGGTCACACGGTTTATGGCCGCTTTAATATCGGCAAACACAGGGAAGAAATTTGGGCGCGTAAGATGGCCCGTATGGCAAGCTTGTCTCCCAACGATCTCTATAATAAAGCACGTAAACTCTACGAAGATGAAAAGTACTGGGATGCATTCTTTCTGTTTAGCAGATTGTCAACAGAATTTCCGGATTTCTTTAAGATCGACTGGGTAGAACACTACCGCGGCTCATGTCTTGAGGAACTGGACATGCGTGAAGCTGCTATCAAGAATTACGAAAAAGTAAAGAGTTCGTTTCCGCTTAGCAGCGCTACTCCGCACAGTGATCTTGGTTTGATGCGGGTTGTATATCGTAAAGGCGATTTTAACACTGTCGCAAGTCAGTTCAACGAACTGTCAAAACCAAATGTACCGGATTCTTTACGCTATCATGCAATGTATCTGATGGGTCAGGCTTATCTTCAGCAGAATAATCAGGCAAAAGCCATTGATGCGTTCTCAAGAATTCCTGATGGACATCCTGATTATGTTTTTGCACAGCATGGCTTTGCTGTCGCCCAGGCTCAGTCCGGAGCTGAGCTCAGCAATGTTGTAGCAACACTTGAAAACTGTGTCGGAGCAAAAACAAACTCTGATGCAGAGAAAGAGATGGTTAATAGATCATACCTCTTCCTTGGGTATATCTTCTATGAGGAGAATACACTTTCTAAAGCTATCGTTTCTCTCAGAATGGTACCGCAATCGAGTATATATGCTGAAGATGCCCTGCTGGGTCAGGGATGGACATCACTTAAAGCACGCCAATGGACCGATTGTGTTTCCGTCGGTCAGATGCTTCAGAAAACAACTGATAAAGAGATCCTTAAATGCGAGGGTATGTTGATTGAATCCTATGGCCATCTCCTTCTGAAAAACTATGTTCAGGCGTTGAAAGTTCTTCAGGATGCCTCTGCAAGAGTCAAGAAACTCAAAGCTCCTGATCAGGACACTCTTAACTTCTCCAGAATGCAGAACGAGAGTGATCGAATGGCTTATAATAATCTTGCCGAAAATGTTGAGTACATAGCAAGTGCCGGGCAGACAACCACGATTCAGAATCAGATTGACAGTTTACATACCAAGCAGCTTGACTTTGTTGGTAAATTCAAGAAGTTCTATAAGTTCGAGAATGATTTCAACCGTACATCATTCTTCTCAAGAGATATGCAGACTGTTTCTGATGACATTGAGTATGCATATGCAACAGTACAGAAGATTGTCGGTCAAAAAGGCTTGCTGAAAGAACAGGAAAAGCTTGGTGACAAGCAGAAGTCTATTGATGACGAAATCGAAAAACTGAAGAATGAAATGGATAAAATGCAAAAGTCAAAATAAAGATATTTGGCGATATTGTAAACAATGTCGCCATAACATAATTTAGTATCATTGTTGTTATACGCCCGTTGTCATTGATGGGCGTTTTTTGTTTTACGAACAGAAGAGAGGAGAATAATGCAATGGAATTTATTAACCTTGCGCAAAAACGGTATTCCGTACGTAGTTATTCCGATCAACCTGTTGATGATGCAAAACTAATGGAAGTTCTTAATGCTGCACGATTTGCACCAACAGCATGCAATTACCAGCCATTTTTTCTTATTGTGATTCGTGACCTTGCTATACGTCGTCAGTGTGCAACAGTATATAATCGACCATGGTTTCTTAATGCACCTGTCATGATTGTTGCGTGTTGCGATCATTCGCAATCGTGGCACCGTTCTGATGGTAAGGATTATGGTGAGATTGATGTTGCAATTGTTATGGATCACATTACTCTTGCAGCTGCAGATGTTGGGCTTGGAACTTGCTGGATAGGGAATTTTGATGTTTTCGAGGCCAGGAAAGTTTTAAAAATACCTGCAGAAATAAGTGTCGTTGCGCTTACTCCTCTGGGATATCCATCAGGTCAGCCACTGGTGACATCAAAATCCCGAAAACCGTTGGAGCAGCTTGTGTTCTGGGATCATTACGGCAATATAAACAAATAGTCGCGGATTGCATTTTGAGTTCCAGATACGATATAGTATATGAAGATGATGTGATACTTGTTGTTAACAAGGAATCCGGTTTCAGTGCAATCCCCGGCCGTGGTGATGCGAAAGCTGATTCGCTTTTACAGGCTCTTGAAAGTCAATTTGAACGAAAGTTTTTTGTTGTTCACCGTATTGACAGAGATACAAGCGGATTAATTATATTCGCAAAAACTCCGGCCGCACATAAACATCTGAATATTCAGTTTGAAAAACGTCTTGTAAAGAAAACCTATCTTGCACTTGTGATGGGCGTGCCATTGGTGGATCAGACTATTGATGCTCCCATTTATGAATTTGGCTCCGGTCGCATGGGGGTTGATACAAGAGGGAAAAATGCAATGACAGAGATTACTGTTTTAAACAGGTTTAAATCCACGGCTCTGTTAATGGTAAAGCCGATCACCGGCAGACGTCACCAGATCAGGGTTCATCTTTACTCGATAGGACATCCGATTATGGGTGACAAAACCTATGGATCGTCAAGGCCAGTAGGCGGAGTCGAACGTCTTATGCTTCACGCGCACACTATTGAGTTTACGCATCCTGACAAGTCACGGGTACAACTGGAGGCACCTCTTTCTGAACAATGGAGGGATATTGTTCAATATGTAAATGAAAAATCCTGAAATTGATATTCTGACATAATGACCCTGGTTTCATTTAACCTGAATGTGGTTGACACGGTAAAACTCCATTTCGTTTAACAATTAGGCATAACCTGCCAATAGTATATCTGATCCGCACACATACACAATAAATCAATGGGAAACAGTATAAATAATGGATCACTTCATTTATTGAAGACGAATTACGATAAAATGAACGTATTGGTTGTTATGTAACGATTAAAAAAAATTGTATCATTTGTACGGTCTTCAAAAATTAGATTTGATATATTATTATTGAGTAGGAATACATTCGATAAGGAGCTGCGAATGGTTTGTATGCGTCTGATTGCGATGATTATTGCATTTTCCACTGTCACAGTTGTGGTTACTGATGCTCAGGAGTATGATGTTTCGCTTGAAAAAACATCAAACTATAGTAACTGGGGTACCGCCTGGGATTCCGTTGTAGTTCTTAAGAACGGGATTGTTACACTTGCTGCAGTCCCCAAAATTGGTGGCAGGGTGATGCAATATGATCTCGGTACGCATCCTTCCATCTATATCCACAAGTCGATGGTCGGAAAAGAAATTGTGAGTGGTGATTCGATGGTTGGCGGTTTTCGTCAGCTTCCATCACCACAGTCAGATTTCCAGTGGCCATCACCGCCAAAAGTTGATTTCGGAGCATACGCCTGTACCATTCTTCAAAACAATACAGACTCGGCAGTGATTTCACTTCTCAGTCCTGTTGAGGACAGTGATCTTAGTAAATACAAAACTCACAAAGGGTTGCAGTTTAAACGTGACATTACGCTCTACAAGGCGTCATCGCATGTCAGGGTGGTTATGACCATGTATAACAGGGGGCAGCAACCTATGACGCATGGCATCTGGGACATCACCCAGAGTTCATGTATCAATAGCGACACGGCTGCTTTCGATAATTTCTGGGTTTACTTTCAACGCTATCAGCAGAGCACACTTGGTGGCAACAAGGGTTACGTTCAGTATAAGAACGAAGGTACTGGGGCCGGCCCACAGTGGGTACCTGATGCTGCACCGGGAAATATCATGGGTGTTCAGTTTAAAAAGCTCAGAGGCAAGATCGGTGCAGACTGCCGCACGGGATGGATCTGTTTTAACGACCGGTATGATGCGTATGCGTATGTAAAAACGTTCAGGTATCAGGACGGGAAGACCTACCCTGACAGTGGGGCATCGGTACAGGTATATACATACCCGAACCTGAACATGCTTGAAGTCGAGGTGCTTGGGCCGCTTACGACAATTGCTCCGGGTGATTCGGTTACCATGGAGGAAAACTGGTTTGCAGCACGGTCAAATGGACCGGTTCTTGGAGTCAATTCAGCTGGTCTTATAACTAAAAAGTTGACGGGAATGCAGTCTGGTGATTCTTTAGATGTCAATGGAACGTTTGGCGTTTTCTATAAGGGTTATGTGAAAATTCAGTTCTGTGATGCATCGAAGACGGTTGTTTCCAGCGTTGACAGTGTTCCAGTTATTCCGACGGATTCTTTATATGTCAGCAAAAAACTTGCGATTCCTGCCGGTGCAGCGTATGTCCACCTCGCTGCATTTGACAGCAAGGGAGCGGCTGTGGGAATATTAGATTCCGCTGTTATACCAACACCATTATCGAACGGAAACGACTTACAATCGCGTTCCTTACCACTCACGGGGCACTCTATTACCGCAAAGCTTGAAAACAGCACTATCACGGTCAACGTCCCACATTACGGGACGTACCTGATTACACTGCATACCATTGACGGAAAGCAAATGTACAGCCGCACAGTAAATGCGCCATGTCATTTTACCATAAAATTCAGTGAATTGACAGGCAATATAGTGGTAGTCAGGGTGAAGGGTAAGGGTGTGAATGAATCAAAGCGACTTATTGTCGCTCGCGAGTAGGATCTGAGCGGATGAACGCTGCTCCTGTGGCAGAGCTTTACTCATACATAACTCCGGCATTGCGATACTATTGTAATCATTTAATGCTTGTAGAGCATTAATTATTGTAGTAAAAATTTATAGTACATTACCCTTTTCCCTGTAGGGAAAACAGTATCCTACAGGGAATAAAGGGATTTTGTGGCACATAGAGGGCCTACTGCCCATTTTCGTAAGTATCTCATATGATCAGGGCTTAGGGGGTGGGCACATTGTTATTAATAACAAATGTGGAGTCTACACCGTTTTCCGAATATGAATTCTCCGAAATTGATGCCGAAGAAGCATTTTTATCGATAATTATACCATACTCCCGGTTGTATTTAAATTTGCAGTTTTCAACTTTTACGTTTGCATCAACATAAACACCACTGGTGGCTTTGTATACCTTACAGTATTTCAATTCTGTTTTCTCATCTGCATTTTTTCCGATTCTTATGCCGCCAGTAATACTGTCGTTATCAGCACCCCAGTATTCATCCTGATCATAGGAGTCAAATAGTATAGGTAAATCATCTGAGCCCCTGGCAATTAACGTTCCGGGGTTTAATTTTCCCACATTAATATAAGCGCCAGGTAAAAAATGAAACTCTGTACCAGGATGAATGTTTATTTCAACACCCTGTAATCCACTAATGTCAAGTATTCCACCTACAACGTATGGCGCATCATATTTTTTCCATGTTCCGCTCTGCCAAATGGTTTCACCACTGACATATATACCACCTTTCCCATTGTCTGCTACACTTCCGGTACCGGAAAGATTAATAAGCTGGTCAGCGGAAATGCTGATTCCATAACCGGCATTTTCAACAAAAAAATTATCGTTAAATGACATGGAATCAAAGGGGCTTGCATAATTAAAGGTTATTCCGTTGGAATCGCAACCACTTACCCGGCAATTCGAAACATTAATCATTGTTCCTGTTGCATAAATTCCGGTTGTAGCGTTTCGTATTGAACAGTATTCAAATACAGTGTTTACCGGTGATTCAGGCCCTATCCATATGCCGCCTGCGCTACTGTCTCCCCATATAACATCAGGGGAACTGTTGATGAAAAATATCGAGTCTTCAGGAGTACCTTTAGCAATCAGTATTCCTGCGCCTAAGCTTGGATCACCGATTCTGATACCAGCATTCTTTTCGAATTTACATACAACACCGGGCATTATGGTTACACTGCTTGCTCCTGACGAAAAAGAGCCGAT
>JAAZBG010000095.1 GCA_012513915.1 Fibrobacter sp. | reverse complement strand
GATGATGCAAGCTTGGTAAAAGCGATGAAAGTTGCCTTTGAAGATCAGCTTGTTCAGAAGGTTATGCCTAAACTGCGCGGCATCGAAACCAGAGGAAAATCTAAATCGGACTGCCTTGATAAAATTAAAAACCAGCTTGGCGATTATACAATAATCGAGGACTTTGAACTGGCTTGTGAGTTTGGTTACGGTCAGTTCATCTGGAATAGTGCCAATTACTTAAAGGATGATGAGGCTGTGAACGGTCAGGAAAATGCGGAGAACTGATAGATGGCGGAACCGCAGAAATATAAGCTAACAGCCAGACAGAAACGCATGCTGTCCGATTACCATCAACGTCAGCATGCAACTGCCCAGACTGTTGAACCATCGATCAGCGCTATTGATTCTGTCGAGTCTATTTACAAGGCATTAAACGGCAGGGATGAGATAAAGGCCAAGGCGCTTTTGATGCTGATGCTGCGCAACTGGCTGACTGAAGTGTCAAACTTCGACCCTGTTTCCGGGCATGCCCTGCATACCGGCATTATCGATTTTTTGGATGCTGTGACGAAATCATTGCAGGATAAGTCGCCTGAGGGTGAGATAAAAGACCGCATCTATCGAATTGTGTCGCACACGAAGGAGGCTGTTCTGGCGATCATGGAGCATACTCGAGATAAGATATTACGGGAACATGCCATGCTGCCAATACATGCGGCAAGAGAGGTTGACAGCAACAGTGTTCAATGGCTCAGCCGTCAGCCGGGAAGAACACTTCGTGAGAAGCTTTCCGGTAAGCCCTATATGAAGGCTGTCAGGCGGAGATCCAGTGTTGATACGGCAGAAAACCGACTTTTGAGAGCTTTTCTATTCCGGCTGGAACAGATTCTGATTGAGAGGCAGAATGTTTTGCCCGCAACAACTGAAGAGACCTGCGAGGAATTACTTGTTTCCCTTCAGCGGTGGCTCAGAACTGATGATGCAGCTGAAATCGGTGCTTGGGGTAACCTTCCACCTAACAACACGCTTCTTCAGGATAAGCGTTATCGAAAAGTCTGGGATGGTTGGCTTTGGCTCCAAGCTATCGACGAACAGATTACAGGGGATAGCAAAAGAGTCCATAGGGATATCCTCAGTGTTATTTATTGGAATACCCTTTCCTTGCTTAACAATAGTGGTCGTTTTCGAACAGTTCAGCAGCCGGTCGGTCTCGACTATGACAACTTTTCTATAGCTCCAGAATTGCCAGTTAGGGGATATTTGTTTCCTGAAACCCTAGGCGCAAAATTTTCAGGTATAATCGACAAACTTGTTACAGACAAAGGATTTGGTTTCGTTGGAGGATACTTCTTCCATGCTTCAGACTTGACGACAACTTTGCGATTTGATGATCTACAAATAGGGGAACTATTGTTCTTTGATGTTGAGGAAACACCGAAAGGGGAATGTGCTAAGCGATTGGAAAGAGTCGTCTATTTAACATTTGATTTATCAGGCGAGCAAATAAACATCTGCGCAAATGAGAAAACAATATCTGTTCGAATCGTAAATGAACAAATTATTATAACACAAAACAATAGCAGTGAAAAAAAACAATTCAAAATAACTCCAACAACTCTCAATGACATCCCGAAGACAATATTTTCAATGGTCGCGGATGCCCCGTTTGAATACTCTGCGCCGACAAATAATCAAAGTGGCTCAATACAGATGGATAGCTCTGTTATTGACTTGTGTTCAATCCGTCCTATGTTCATAACTAATAAGGGTTCTCAAGTAAAGCTTCCTTTTCGCTTGCTTCAACAAACCTGGAAATTAAATAATGCTGTAGAGCATCTGATTGACTGTGGAAGCGCCAAGGCCATCAGTCTAAGCGATAATATAGAAACGGTCAGCATGAGGAGCCTCTTTTCACATAGCTCAACACTGCCCGATGCCACCAAAAGCAGTGCATCGATGTTTTTTACTAAAAAGTTGAGTGACTATATTCAGGCAGATAAACTGACCTATCTTGTCCCTGATTGGGGTAATGATTTCGATTTAGAGGGAATCAGAAAAAGCGTCAATTTTTATTTTGCTGAGTCAACCCCGCTTCCAAAAAGCATTGCCGCTATCTTTGCATGGCAATCATCGAAGAAATTTGTACAGGACAGAGTCCGAGAGAATGATTTTGTGCTGGTGGTTGATTCATTTGACGGCGGCATTTCAATAACCCCAGTTCAGGCAATATACCAAAAAGAGCTGGACGAAATATTGCCTGAGACACAAGGAATGAGCTGGGAAAGACATCCTACGGTTATTGTGCCAAACAGAGGCATTCATACTGCCATGGCCCGGAATCTTGACCGTAATGGCTGCCAGACATCTGAAGAACTCCTCCATTTGTTCGGCTTTGATGGTTTAGCCAGTGATTCCGGGGAGGTGTCCTTTGTGAAGGAGGATCACTGGTATCACTTACCGGATTCTATTCGGGAGGCTCTGACTCAGGATTTAGATCTCAACATATTATCAAACTACGCTATCAGTGACTGCCTGAACTCTACAAACAGGGATTGTCGGGGAGTTGGTGTCTTTATCCTGCCTCTTGAG
>JAAZBG010000010.1 GCA_012513915.1 Fibrobacter sp. | reverse complement strand
GGCGCAGTTGATCGCGGCGCAGAACCGTAACCTATTGAGCGCTAAGCGTTTCAAACCTCTTGACCTTATCACCCTTCGATAAAGCCTGCGAGGTTTTCAAAGCTTATCATCTCAATATCTTACGGTTCTGCATTCACGTCAACTGCGCCATTTAGGATAATACATTAGATTGACAAAAAGATGTTCTTTATGTCAATCTGCTATTGTTCAGGTTTTTTCTTACGGAAAACGGCTACGGATTCCACAGGGTCAGGGTATATTCATTTTTTAAGGAATGCAATGATGTCTGCATTAAAATCTTCTGATGGATTTTTACAAAGATGTCCTGACATTCCGATCATAGAATCGTCAAATACATGGTGGATTGCAAAAGTCAAATCACGTCAGGAAAAGGCGTTTGCAGTTAATCTTATCGAAAAGAATATTGAATTTTATCTCCCATGTTATACTCATAGTGCACAAAGAACAGACTGTAAGTCAACACGAAAATCGATTGTTCCGTTATTTCCATCTTATGTTCCATTTGCGTTATCAGGTGAACCATGGTTTTTACTTCAAAGCGCCAGGGTAAGCACAATTATACCAGTGAAGGCACAGGCAAGATTTAAACGGCAACTTAATCAGATTTATCTTATTAACGAACGAAAGTTACATGTGCAACCTGATACGGGAGTACAATATGAATGTGGAGATGTTGTTGAACTGATTGATGGCCCGCTGAATGGACTTACCGGCAGGATTGTAAACTGTAAAGGTAACAATTATTTACTTGTTGATGTTGACGGGCTTGGGGGCGCTATTGTAACGATTGACAAAAATAGTGTTGTCAAGTCCAAACCGGCTTGTTAGTGCGGGATATACTACAGGTTATACACAAGCATAATCATTAGATCCTGCAATGTTTAAAACCCCTTATTATAACAGAGAACAAGATGGAAATTATCGTATGAAAAAAAAAGCAGTCTTCATATTTTCGCATGCCTCCCTTTTAAATTTGTGGGGAAATGCAAAAAAGTTATTGGTTGACAAAGATATAGAAATCTTTGTTGTCAATCAGAGTGCAGTCAGAGATTGTTCTCGTGAGCTATCCGGCATTATTAACGATGCCGATGCAGTATATTTTTCCGGTATACGACACTTTTCCAACTTTGATGCTATTTGCGATGCATGCAGGAGTGCTGCATATGTCCTGCCATCAGGTATGGAAGCGGCTGCATCATTTACCCGTAACGATGAGGTGTCGGTACAGATTCTTGAAAGTTACTTTAACGCCGGAACGGTAGATGATCTTGCGAATGCAGTTTTGTTTTTACTGTACAAAGCAGGGGCTATTGAGTCAATTCCATCGCAGCCGTCACAGCCACTGCTTTGCGGAATCTATGATGTACAATCAGGAATGACATTTGAAACGGTTTGTTCTTATTTGACATATAAGGAGAAAGATTGTCCCGCCGTGTGGACGTTACCCTTTGTTGCAATCTGTTTTCCACGTTCATGGATAGTCTCTGATGATCTTGATCTGATTAAGGCTGCAATTGAACCATTACAAAATAACAACATGTTGCCGGTACCTGTTTTTTGTGATGGAAGTATAGCGTCGCAGTTTGGAATCACAAAACATCATTTGCTTGATACATTGTTAACAGAGTGCGGTGCAGGTCTTGCATCAATCTGGTATGCGCTTGCAGCACATGCATCAAACACCGATGATAGTCAAAACCCTTTTACGAAATATAATGTTCCGGTTTTTCAGATCATACGAAACTACAATCAGACACCGGAGGAATGGGCTTTATCAGATAGCGGGTTGTCGGCGATGTCAATCTGTTTCAGTCTGACAAAACCGGAAATGATGGGGTGTATTGAACCGACTCTGCTGGCTTGCAATGAGATGATTGACATGGGGGGGCTGGCCGGAAAAACATATAAAGCAGTACCGGTTCCTGAACGTATTGAGCATCTGGCAAAACGGACAGCCCGGTTACACAAACTGCGGACCATGCAGAATAAAGATAAAAAAGTTGTCATAATGCTTCATAACGCACCGTGTAAAAGTGTTGAGGCTACTATTGCAACCGCCGCAGGACTTGATGCCGCGCAGAGTGCTGTTGACATAATGCAGCGGCTTAAGCAGGATGATTATTTCGTTAATGATATTCCTGATAATGGAAAAGCGCTGCTTGAACTGATGCTTTCCAGAAAGGCAATCAATGAATTTCGCTGGACCAGTACCGGAGAAATTCATGCAAAGGGAGGATATATTGCGAAAATATTTCATGAAGAGTATATGCAGTATTTTCAGCAATTGCCTGAAAATCTCCAGGCTCGTATGATTGATGCATGGGGGGAGTTTCCCGGTGAGGCAATGGTATATGGAAATGACGGCAGTAATCCATGTATTCTTATTACAGGGATATGGTTTGGAAATATACTTTTAATGCTTGATCCAAAACGCGGCTGCCAGGGACCCCGATGTGATGGTGAGGTATGCAGAATACTTCACGAACCGGATATTCCACCGCCGCATCACTGGCTTGCATCATACTGGTATCTGCAGCAAAATGCAGACGCAATAATCTCTCTTGGAGCTGAGTCTCCGCTTGAATATCTTCCCGGAAAACGCGTTGCTTTAGGAGAGACCTGCTTCCCAGAAATATCATTGGGTACTCTTCCAGTATTTTATCCTTATATTGTAAGTGCAACCGGTGAAGGGTTAATTGCTAAACGCAGAGGCAGGGCTGTACTGATCGGTCATTTAACTGCTCCAATCGTACACGTTACAGAAGAAAACGGATGCTGGGCGGAAATTGAAACACTTGCAACCCAATACTACAATGCACAATCAGTAAATGATTACGGGCGCCTCGCACATATTGCAATACAGCTTAGAAAATGTTTGATTGCTGTCAATTTACTTGAAGATAATGCTGATGATGAAACGTTCAAACACTGTCTTGAGATACTTCCCGGAAGAATCGCACAATTGAGAAAACGCTTTATAGAAAAACAGTCACATGTTCTTGGCAGACGTCCTGATAAATCCATTGTAAAACTGTATCTTGATGAAGCAAGGGGATTCGATAAGAGAGATGTTGACGAAAAAACATTTTATGAATCGCTTGAAAAAACAACAGATGAAATGGAACATCTGATCCAGGCTCTTAGCGGACGATTTATTGCACCCGGAGCGAGCGGTCATCTTTCGCGCGGCAAGACCGACATTCTTCCAACGGGACGAAATTTTTACGGAATTGATCTTAAGGCAATACCTACAAAAGCTGCATGGAATACCGGTTCCGAAACCGGTATACAGATTTTGTCAAAATATCTTGAAGAAGAAGGTGCGTTTCCGGCTTCTGTTGCCATTACATTGTGGTCATCGGATGTGTTTCGTGCTGATGGGGAATTAATTTGTCAGGGGTTGTGGTTGTGTGGCTGCAGGCCGGTTTGGAATTCAGGGGGCCGGGTCACCGGTATTGAAATAATCCCGGCTGATGAATTAGTAATGCCAGACAAGGGTACAATGATTAAAAGACCGAGAGTTGACATCGTGGTACAAATGAGCAGCGTAGTACGTGACACATTGCCTGTAATGTACGAAATGCTTGATGAAGCGATTGAACTTGCTGCTTCACAGGAAGAAAGTGAAGATGTCAATTATGTGCGGGCGCATGTTGAAAAAAGGATGATGGAACTGAAGGAAACAATGGCCGGTGTCGAATCTGCATCATTGCATCGTATCGCCCGCAGCCGGATCTTTTCATCAAAGCAGGGAAGTTACGGTACTGGTATCGGGCTTGCGATTGATGCTGCTGCATGGGAAAATGACAATGACCTCGCAGAAGCATATATCAATTGGACCGGAATTGCATACGGTAAAAATATGGATGGCACACTACCGCAGGATATTGCACAGAAGACTATGTTTACAGAATATAGTAAGCTCCTGGGTTCAATCGATATAGCGTATCAAAAGGCTATCGGTCCGGAGTATGATGCATTGTCGTGCGGCTGTTATAGTAGTTTTCAGGGCGGAATGGTATCTGTAAATCGGGCTGTCGGTACAGGAAAAGCAAAAATGTACTGGGGTGATTCGTCATCCGGGCCGGTTACGGAGATACGTTCCCTGAGTGATGAAATTGATGTCTCTTTATTTGCCAGGCTTCTAAATCCCGATTGGCTCAATGAGAATAAAAAGGATGGTTACAAAGGGGCTGGAAAAATTTCCAGCATGGTAAATACGCTTTTTCACTGGTCCGCGACATCAAAGGTTGTTACCGATGCACAGTTTGATTCTGTCTGGAGAATGTACATTGATAATGAGGAGAACAGAAAATGGCTGCAATCGGAAAACATATATGCACTTGAAGAGGTTACACGCAGGCTACTTGAGGCATCATCAAGGAAAATGTGGAGTGCAGATTCTGACAAATTAGAAAAACTGCAAAGTGTAATGCTCACCATTGAAGGTGAAATTGAGGAGCGAATGGGAACGGTTGATGGTGAGTTTCAGGGGAGTTCTGTTGATATAAAAAAACGTGGTGAAGTTTCCAAATGGAAGTATGAATTTACATTGACGTAATGGTGGTTGCATCGGTGACTTCGACTCTGCTCAGACACCGGGCATAAAGGATACATCACTGCGACTATTGAAAGTTACACTGTAAAGAAAGGTACTATGCAAACAACCTCTACATTCTGCGTTTTCCCCTTTTCAGCAATAATCGGCCAGCAGCAGATGAAGCTTGCGCTCATGCTCAATGCTGTAAACCCTGCAATAGGGGGTGTACTTATACGGGGCGAGAAGGGTACTGCTAAATCGACTGCTGTCCGTGGGCTCGCCCGCCTTTTACCGCCGATTGATGTTGTTGACAAATGTGCATTCCGGTGTGATCCCGGGAGTGAATACCGATGCTTTTCATGTAAAGAGCTAATAGCATCAGGTAAAGTCATTTCCGCCCGCAAAATCCCGGCACCGTTTGTAGACCTTCCGTTAGGTGCTACAGAAGATATGGTGCTTGGGGCAATAGATTTCGAAGCTGCTGTAAAAACCGGTACGACACAGTTCATGCCTGGACTTCTTGCCCGTGCAAACAGAGGTATTATTTATATTGATGAAGTTAATCTGCTTGATGACCATCTTGTTGATGCAATACTTGATTCTGCAGAATCCGGTGTTAATGTTGTAGAACGCGAAGGATTGAGTATCCGTCATCCATCACGGTTCATGCTTGTGGGAACAATGAATCCTGAAGAGGGGGAGCTGCGTCCTCAGATACTTGACAGGTTCGGGCTTGCTGTTCAGGTTGAATCAGAATCAGACCCTGAGCTCAGAGTGGAACTTTTAAGACGACGTGAACACTATGATCTCGAGCCTGAAACTTTTACTGAAAAATTTACTAAAGAATCCGCGATAATCAGTGAACAGATTGGTAATGCACGATCATTATTGCCCAGCGTGTTTACACCAAAGCATCTGCTTATGTTCATCGCAGAGATTTGTGCACAAAATAATGTTGCAGGTCACAGGGCCGATCTTGCAATTGAACGTGCCGCGTGTGCTCATGCCGCACTAAATGGAAGAACAGAGGTTTCATCTGACGATATAATCAAGGTTGCGACACTTGCGTTGCTTCACAGAATGAGGACTACACAGGAACCGCAGATCCCGCCACCGCCTCAACCACCAGCCAACGAGCAGGAACAGGAGCAGGAACAGGAGCAGGAACAGGAGCAGGAACAGGAGCAAGATCAGGATACTTCACAGCAAGAGAGCGATACTTCGGAGCAGCAGGCTGAAGCCGAACAACCATCACCACAGAACGGGGAGCAGGATAATCAATCTCAAAGCGGACAGAATCCCCAGGATGCTCAGCCGGAACAGCAATCAAAGAGCAAGGATAATGCATCATCGCCGGAAGAGGTTTATCAGGTTGGAGAACCATTTAAAGTAAAAAAGTTTACAGCAGAAAAAGATAAAGTGCTTCGCAGCGGCTCAGGACGAAGGAGTCGTACCCGGTCTGCTACCAAACAGGGCAGGTATGTGAAAAGCACTCCCCGAAGGGAGCGCAATGATCTGGCTCTTGATGCAACACTGCGGGCTGCTGCACCGTATCAACTTCATAGAAAAACTGTAGCCCCGGAAAGAAATGTATCAGTTCACATTATGGAACCGGATATCCGGGAAAAGGTGCGTGAGCGAAGAGTCGGAAATGTTCTGATATTTCTTGTTGACGGTTCCGGCTCAATGGGTGCGCAGCGACGGATGGTTGAAACCAAAGCTGCAATCATGAGCCTTTTACTTGACGCATACCAGAAACGTGACAAAGTCTGCATGATAATTTTCAGAGGAGATGACGCGCAAATCGTTCTTCCCCCCACAGGCTCTGTTGACATGGCAGGAAAACTGCTCGCCGAACTGCCGATTGGCGGACGTACCCCTCTTACTGCCGGATTGTTGAGAACCGCTGAGGTACTTGATAGAATTTTACGTAAATCACCTACTACACGTCCACTGGTACTTGTTGTCACTGATGGAAAAGCAAATTATGGAATCGGTGATGGTGCTCCGCATCTGGAAGCAATCACGGCAGCCGCACGGGTTAAGGATCGGTTTGACAATGTACGATTTGCAGTAATTGATACCGAACCGCCAGGTGTAGTGCGTTTTCAATTAGCCCGTCAGCTTGCCTCGGCACTTCAGGCCGAATATTTTCATCCGGAAACGTTACGGGCTGAAGATCTTGTAAAGATTGCAAAAGATGAATAGGTGAACACTGGTAAGAATGACACACTTGACATCATGGATATTGCTTCTGTACCATATCAAAATCAAAACATTTGAGAAATATTAAATAATAATTGTTCATTATAAGGAGAAACCATGTCTGCTGCATTACAACGAATACCATATTCTTTTGCCGGTATTGTCGGACAGGAAAAAATGAAGAAAGCCCTGATCCTCAATATTATCAACCCCGGGTTATCGGGTGTGCTGATCAGGGGTGAAAAGGGAACTGCAAAATCCACAGCAGTCCGTGCACTTGCAGAACTGCTTCCCGAAATATCTGTTGTTAAAGGATGTCCGTTTCAGTGTGATCCGGATGATACAGCTCACCTCTGTCGATTCTGCAAGGCTAAAATCGCAGCCGGTGAAACACTTGAATCTCATAAACGCAAAGTTCAGGTTGTGGAACTTCCGATAAGTGCTACAGAAGACCGTGTCGTTGGAACAATGGATCTTGAACATGCACTTAAGGAAGGTGAGAAGAAGATCGAGCCGGGGATTCTTGCACATGCTCACCGTGGTATACTGTATGTTGATGAAGTCAACCTTCTGGATGATCACGTTGTTGATGTGCTTCTTGACAGTGCGGCAATGGGTGTCAATACCATTGAACGTGAAGGAATAAGCTTTTCGCATCAGGCACGCTTTACGCTTGTAGGTACCATGAATCCGGAGGAAGGCGAACTTCGTCCGCAACTGCTTGACAGGTTCGGATTATGTGTCACGATCGAAGGGTTGCGTGATGCTGCTGCGCGGGTTGAGGTTATAAAACGGCGAACTGCCTATGAGGCCGATCCATCAGGGTTCGCTGCCAGATGGTCTTCAGAATCGGATCGACTTGCAGCTGAAATCGTTGGGGCATCAAAGCGCTATTCCGAAGTCGTTGCAGCCGATGAGATACTTCATGCAATAGCAGTGAGATCGCTTGAAGCCGGAGTTGACGGGCATCGCAGTGATATTATTATGCTCAAGGCTGCAAAAACCATTGCAGCAACGCACGGAAGACAATCCGTAGAGACATCAGACATTGATGAAGCCGCTGAACTCGCGCTTCCGCATCGCGTGCGGCGAAGACCTTTTGATGAAATTGTAACGCCATCACAGAAAAAAGACCGTACCATCAAAGCTTCATAATGTCCTTATATAAATTACTGTTTATTATTGGCTTGATTCTGATTACGGGGTGTTCGCATAAGAATCTCCCTTTTTCAGGATTATTCCGCGCAGATGGCGTTCTTGAGATACAGATACCTCAAAATATCAGGAACATAGAGATATTTGATGAGAGTGGATCACTTGTAAGCTCCTCTCCTGCATTTGGTCTTCAATCAATAAATGTTCGTTTCCAATGGCAGCCTGAAAAGAACTATCAGGTTTTTTTTGATAAAAAGTCTGCCGGGAACGTAACTGCGCCGTCTCACCGTCCACAATACCGTATCTGTATTCATGCTCCCATTGGGCAACGGACCTACGAGTTTTATACATCTGGCACTCTGACAGATCAAAAAGATACAGTGCTGGTTGTTCCCATGCTTGAGAATGAAAAAGCTGACATCCTTTTTGAAGTCGAAAAGGTTGCAGATTCAGAAGACGGTTTGGTCGTAATTGATGTTAAAAATATTTCCAATAAAGGAGAGTTGTCACTTATACCACGTTCTGTTAGTGATAGTACGATACTGAAATTTGAGTATGATAAACAAAACTGGAGCGCTCAGGTAACAAGATCAGGCGGTTCCATTAACACTGTGCTGCCACAAATACAGGCAGATATAACGATTGACTCTGTACGGTACAGGTACCTTCTTTCGTTTGGGACGGCAACTGCGATTCGGGATTCAATAGAAGTCGGGGGGTGGTCTCTGCCTGCTGATGAGAATGGTCTTTCTTCATCACGACAGGCTCCTGGAACAATTCTCATGCCTAATCAGCTCTGGAATCATCTCAGTTCAATGCTTGGGGTGAATGTAAAGGCCATTCAGTTTTTCAGGCCGTTTACCTACCAGTCAATTGTACTGCACAATACGAGTACATCTCCGATTGGCTGCATGTTGACTGGCGAAATTCTTGATCAGACAACAGGTGAGGAATCCCTCTGGTTTAAAGCACCTGATAATCAGTTTACCGGTGGAACTGACAAGATTATTTCATTTGTTACCGTTGCACCTGGCAGCAGGGAACGTTGCGTATTACCGGTCTACGTGGATGCAAATACGCCTACTGGTGCTTTCACCAGTAGAATAACAGTCCAACGATTGGGTTCTGACCGCATTCTCAGTTGTATCGAAAATCCGGTAAAGGTTCTCAGGGGTGACGCTTTATTTACAGGATGGACTATAGGGATTGGTATTTTGAGTTTCGGGTGGTTACTACTTGTACTCATTTTTTACCGGCGTATTGTTGGAGCACTGGGGCTGCGTATACTGGTATTGTTGTCGCTTTTAGGATCGCTTCAGTTTTGTCTTTCGTTTATTGGAAGGATTATTTCAAGTGTTATGTATGCGGTTCTGGGGCCTTTCAACTGTCTTGTGGGAGGATTGCTTACAGAAGTGCTTACCTATCTGCTTGTAACATCAATATTGTTTCTTGTTCCCAGAGTTGGCACGATGACAATCGCCGGAATTGTGAACTACATCATGGGTGGAATACTGTTCGGATCCTTCGGGTTGACCGACATACTCTTTATCGGTTCGGGGATTGCATTCCGTGAAATTCTGCTTTTTGCTTTCGGGGTGACTCACTTTAAACCGAGGGAAAATCCACCACCAATTGTGCCAATGATGCTGGCGCTGGGACTTGCAGACGCAGCAAGCACATTTACATCACTGACTCTTAATGCCGTGTTTTACCGTCTTTACTTCGCAGACTGGTATATCATGATGAACGTTGTGATCACTGGATTTCTTTACACGGTTATCGGGGTCTATCTTGGCAGACCACTTGGACGAAGCCTGAGGAAGGTTCATGTATGATAAGGATTGAAAATTTATCCCTGCGCTACTCGGGTGCATCAGAACCATTGATTGATGGTATTTCTCTTACAATTGCTAAAGGTGAAACAGTACTTATCTGCGGTCCGACGGGGTGCGGGAAATCATCACTGATAAATTGTATGAACGGTGTACTTCATCACGAAAGTTCCGCACAGATCAAGGGTGATGTATATATCAACGGACATGATATACGCAAAATTCCATTATCACATCTCTGCACCTGGGCTGGAACTGTTTTTCAAAATCCGGACACTCAGATATGCTCTGCAACTCCTGAAAGCGAGATTGCATTTGGTCTTGAAAATCAATGCGTTGATAGGAAGAGCATGAAAGAAAGGATTGATGAAGCACTCACCTATACAGGTCTTGAACATTGCCGTCATCAGGATACATCAACACTCTCCGGAGGACAGAAACAGCGTCTTGTTATAGCATGCGCACTTGCGTTAAAACCAAAAATACTCTTTCTGGATGAACCGGTTAGTCAACTTGATCCAAGAGGTGCTGAAGAGATTCTTGCGCTTGTCAACAAGTTAAAATGTGAGCATGCATATACAATTGTTTTAATTGAGCATCGCATCGATGAAACATTTCTTCAGGCAGACAGAGTAATTGTTATGGATAAAGGCAGGATTGTTTCTGATGCACCACCGGAGGAAACACTGGAAAACCTTGAACAGATGCGGGAGCTTGGAATAAAGTTACCACATCTTCCGGATTTTTTTGCGCGTATTAACAGACCGGAACGGCCGCTTATTGCACACCTTGCACCTGTTATCAAAGTCTGCCAGAAAGAAAGTGATGTCAGACCGGTGGCTGTTGAGTGTCTCTGTTCTGTTGAGAATCTTACTTTTGGTTATACCAGAGGTTTGGATATAATTCGCAATATGTCAGTGAAATTTTTTCGTGGTGAACATGTTGCTCTGATGGGTACTAACGGTGCAGGAAAATCAACGTTCCTTCATCTCCTGGCCGGAGCACATAAACCTTCCGGTGGAATAATTCAATGGGCTGATAAAACGATTGATACCGGCCTTGTGCTGCAGTCGCCTGATCTGATGTTGTTTTGTGAAACTGTGATGGAAGAATGTCTGTTTGCCCCTGTTCATCAAGGCAAAACGCGGGAGACTGCAATTGGAATGGTATCAGAAATAATTGACAGTATGGGGCTTGGAGACTACGCGGAAGTACCACCGTTCGCCCTATCGAAGGGGCAGCGCTTACGTGTTGCTGTAAGTTCTGTCCTGACAAAACAGTCATCAATATTACTACTTGATGAACCAACCACTGGGCAGGACAGAGAGCATATAGAACGATTGATGTGCTGTATCGGGAACAATTTTGAACTTGTTATTTTCTGCACCCATGATGTTGATACCGCAGCCCGTCATGCCGATCGTGTCATACTGCTGCATCAGGGGGGAATTATTGCGGATGGAGCACCTGAAGATATTTTCCACGACATCAAAACATTGTCACGTGCGTCAATCAGGCAGACCTCTATCCAGCAGTATGCTGTCAGGGTAGGCTCAAGGGCGATTTGTGTTGATGAA
This sequence comes from Fibrobacter sp., assembly GCA_012513915.1. Taxonomy (GTDB): domain Bacteria; phylum Fibrobacterota; class Chitinivibrionia; order Chitinivibrionales; family Chitinispirillaceae; genus JAAZBG01. The sequence continues at coordinate 1,042 of JAAZBG010000010.1, read as the reverse complement.
CTTGTATCACAGGTATATTAATCATGGGCTATTTCAACCGCAATACACGATCTCCATTCGGAACTCTTGATATCAGGATAAAAATTACCATTGGTCTTTCGGTATCGCTGCTGGTCATTCTTGTTGATACCATTGTTGCGCTATGTACTGGTGCAGTAATCGGAACTTTGTGTTTCGCACTCTGCTACCCAAACCGTAAACAGGTAATTCTTGTAACCGGAACTACATTTCTTGTAGTATGGGGGTTGATGTTTAGTCAGGCGCTGTTCTATTCCATGGAGCCACGGCATGCACTATTTGTTCTCATACCGCCAAATAGTGTTTTAAAAGAAGGTGTTAAAATCTATTACCAGGGAATTTATTATGGAGCGATACAGTCATTACGAATTATTGGTGCATCTCTGACCGGGTTTGCAATCTGCTTTTCAACTGAACCCGACCAGTTTCTGCGGGGACTGATCTCCCTGAAAATCCCGTACAGTCTTTCTTTTATAGCAGTAAGTGCAATCAGATTTATTCCCATAACCGCAAGAGAGATTGCTACTGTCAGAAACGCAATGAAGCTTAAAGGGTATAAGCCGTTTAAAACGGGGATCGTTGATACAATTCACTCGGAAATTGCATCGTTGCTTCCAGTTCTGGCAGGGACAATCCGCCGTTCGCAAGAGATTGCTCTTTCCATTCAGACAAGAGGTTTTTCCATGGATGGAAAAAGAAGCTCATGGTCTGATACATCACTCTCTATTAGTAATGTGTTACTGCTTTCTGCGACAATAATCACCATCAGTGCAGTTTTTTTGTGTAAAGTACTCTTTTGGCTGTACCAGTGGGAGCTTTACTATTTGCCGCAACTACGACCACTGTATGGATTCGTTCGTTTCTGGTTGTAAACCTGAAGGAGTCATTGTGTACTATTTAGTGTCTGAACGAAAATTGATACTGTACAATAAAAACGGTATAAAAAGTGAAAATTCTCCAGCGAAGATTCTTTATTGACACATTGGTGTAATGTATTTTTAATGTGTAAAACAAAAAAACATTT
>JAAZBG010000094.1 GCA_012513915.1 Fibrobacter sp. | reverse complement strand
CAACGCATATGTTTGCAAGACAGCCCCATAATTTTTGGATTTATGAAACGTAACGGATAAAATTTTCATTATTTATCCCCATTAATCTTTTTTTGAATGTCGGTAGATGAAATTCCATCGGTGTGCTTAATGAAAACAACATCAACACCCTTTTCACTTAGTTTTGTTACAATATCCCGATACAAATCGCTGTCCTTCCAATCATCTCCATGAAACAGAGCGTCGAATTTAATGGATTCATAAGCCCCCATTTTGTCCATACTCGTTTGAGGCCGAACTTCGTCAACATATCGAATTGCCTTTACAATCTCAATACGCTGTTCAAAAGGAATTACAGGTGTCTTGTTCTTGTAGCTTTGAACCAGTTCATCCGTGCTTACGCCAACAACTAAATATTCACACTGTTCCTTGGCTTTTTGCAATATATTCAAATGCCCGATATGAAACATATCAAAGACTCCGGTTGTATAACCGACTTTATATTTATTCATCTGCGTTATTCCTTGCCTTTTATTGTTTTTTTGAACTTCCTAATTCCGGTGAATTCATTCTGCAATCGCTGATTAAAGGGGACAGTACCCTCTCGTCTGCAATTTTTCAGCTCAATCAGGCATATCATCAGTTTGGAATACTTCCCGTACATTGCCGCAAACAAAACGCCTCGGTCGTGATAGTATTTTTCGTTATAGCCGCTAAACCAGGTAGATTCCTCTTGCTTCACCGTTCCAATCTGTATTTTCACGGCGTACATACACAATCCTTTTTGCAGGCACTGCGTCAGGAACAAGTTGTCCTCTCCAGCTTGGAACGGCGCACCACCGCCAAACAGTAAGGAAAAAAAAATATTTGCGCTGACCACCGCATCCCGTCTCACTGCAATTCGAAAAGCACCATATCGCAGGCAGTTCCAAACGCTCAACTTATGGGTCTTGGTATCTAAATATTCCGGTCTTTTCGAATTCAGAGATTGTAAATTGAAGGTTGCTACTTTTGCACTGGGATATTTTTCAAAAAAATCCAAAACCGAGTCAGCATAGCCGTCCTCATACACAACATCGTCATCCGCAAAGAGCACTACGTCCGCATCGGCGTGCATCAATGCCGTGTTTCGGCTTAATCCAACACCGCGGTCGCAAAGAGAGTACCACTTGATTTTATGTCCCTCGTATATAAATTCTTCAATGCAGTTTTCGTCGCATTGGTTGACGACAACAGCATCTGACTGAATGTTCATTCTTTCCAGCAAGGAATGGTCGGTCTGATGCATGGTGGAAACAAGAACCTGTAATCTCATGACTTTCTCCCTAAATACAGTTTTGCGCACATAGTGGGGGAGGTAAAAAAGCTCTGCACCAGATGCCCCATAAATTTGAACAGATTCTTCATCTTGAAGTAGGCAAGTGCCAAAACCGCATGATGCCTCATCTTTATATATTTTCTATCATCTTTGGGCAGACGTTCAAAATACTTCTGCTTATACTCATAAAGAGCATTTTCGCCTTGAATTTTACCGTCACCGCTTGAGAGCCCGCCCTCTCCGCTGTGAACAAGCGCCTTTACATGACTTTCGGGAAAATATCCGAACTTACCACCACCGTCAATCGCTCGTTGCATCAAATAAAACTCATCGCCCACATCGATCGGTGCAAATTTGCCTATTTTCAGCAAGTATTCTTTAGTAAACATCATCGTATCCGTACCGGTAAGATGAAATTTTAAATGATATCCAAGAAGTGCCTTGGGGGTAGTGTCCTTTATGTAGTTTCTCGTTCTTCTATCAACCAATTTACCATTCTCATTGTATAATTCCAAATCGGCAATTGAATAATCGAATTGTTCTTCTTGCATAAATGTTAGTTGACTTTTAATTTTTTCAGGCAAATAAATATCGTCGTCATCTAAAAAGGTAATATACTTACCGTTTGCAGCATCAATTCCGATATTTCTGGTTTTAGCAGAACCTTGATTGGGAGAATTGACAATGTACTGGAATGGAATATTCGGATTGTTCTCAACAAATCGATCGGCGATTTTCTTCACTTTTTCGTTCCACTCGGCATTACCGTTATCATCCACAAGTACAATTTCAAAACTATCGAATGTCTGTGTTCTTAACGAAGCTAACGCAGATTCAAGCTCTATTTCTCTTTTGTATGTAGCAATAATTACGCTAACAGAAGGGGTCATATCTTAACTTCCTCTTTTTCTGTCTTTTCTTTTTTCATCTCGCCTGTTCCGCCCTCAACGACACCGTCATGTTTTAAAACAGATTTTATCGTTCCGAAGAAGCACTTGCAATCGAAGCCCAAGCTCTGTTTTTCTACATATTCCCCATCAAGTCTTGCCTTAACCGGTATTTCAAGCTCATCTCGCCCATTTATCTGTGCCCAGCCGGAAAGCCCGGGGCGAACGTCATTGGCACCATACTTATCACGTTCAGCCACAAGGTCATCCTGATTCCACAATGCAGGTCTCGGTCCGATAATGCTCATTTGTCCGATAAATATATTAAAAATCTGCGGCAGCTCGTCAAGCGAAGTCTTACGCAGGAATTTTCCGACTTTTGTTATGTATTGTTCCGGATTTTTCAGCATATGTGTCGGCGTGTCACGAGGGGTACTCATTTTCATGCTGCGGAACTTCAATATCTTAAACAGCTTTTTGTTCTTGCCGACTCGTTTCTGCTTAAAAAAGACAGGTCCCGGATCATCTATGATAATTGCAGCGGCAATTACAAGAAATACCGGCAACAGCACGATAATACCGCAAAGCGACAGAACAATATCCAACAATCGTTTATAAAATGCTTTGTACATATACGAAAAACCTCGCTGCGAATATTGGCTTAATTACACACGCACACCCTGATGTAAATAAGATAATTATATTACATCAATGAATTCGTGTTTGTAACTTGTTCTCGTTAATATCCGAATGGTATGTAATCTTGATTTATGTAGTAATCACACTACATTAATAAGCTAAAAACCTCTTATTTCATGCGGTTTTAAGCCGTTCTTGCCTCATAATGCCCTGTATAAAACTTGTCCTCATGTAAATGGCTTTTGTGAATGCCGACACGCTTCTGTCGAAATAGGATCGGACCCTTGGAGTCCAACTTAATGGCGACAATGAGTATCAGAAAGATCGGTGCCAGAATAACGAGTCCGAGCACCGACAGCAGTATATCCATGAACCT
>JAAZBG010000093.1 GCA_012513915.1 Fibrobacter sp. | reverse complement strand
TACTTTCTTTTTCCCATCAACGAATTCTGAGACGATAAGTCCATCAGAAAGATGGTCCGAAACACTTCTAAAGAATGCTTCACTTTCTCGCAATGACCGGAGTGCTTCTTTCTCTAGAGTTACATCTTCCAGTATGATGGTATCTGCCGAACTTCCGTCATCAAAGATGGTTGGAATTACTTTTCCATTGTAGTATCTTGGTTCTTGTCCTCGTCTGACAATTTCAAATGTCTCATTTTTTGTAAAAATTTTGTCAGATAATTCAGTTAAAAAAGTATGGATATCAGGTTGGGATAATTCTAGCTGATCCAATCGTTTTTGAAGGACTATTTCTCCTTTTATTCCGATGAGATCAAAAAAAGGATCATTTCCCTGGATTATTCTCATATCGCGGTCAAGAACAAAGACAAGGTCATTCGTGTAGGAGAGAAGGGCTGAGAGTGGAACTTTGGTTGAAAGAGTGAATACTTTCGCCATACCAAAGGTCCGTAAGTCTATATGTCCGGCCGCATGTAGAATATCCAGGTAACGCCCGGTTGAATGTTTGTTTCTGCCCAAAGCAGATGCTATCTCAGTAACACTCATCCCGTGTGGATGATTTCTGAGAAGATCTTTGATGTGAGCAAGCTCGTCAGCCAACCGATGCATGATTATTGATTATAATTGGGTACACAAATAAGTTACTACTATTTCATACACATGTTGGAAACACTTATGTGTTACACATAAGGCAAAGTATTATATGTGCAACAATACCACGACATAATACACAAAGAAGTCGAACTTAGGTGTAACAGATATGTCATATCTTATGAATTCATGTAATATTTCTCGAAAATTACCGGAATATACCCGTGTTTTGAGCATTTTTCTCATTGGGGTATGTTTAGCTGTATTTTGTGCATCACCGGTCATGGCCGGAACAAAATATCTCTCAGGTGAACCAAATCTTTCAGTTGCGATCTCTGGAATTAATGAATTCACTCCGGGAACTACCGTAGAACTTCCCATTCTGATTGAAAACAGTGGGCTTAATCACATGAAGATGGTACAGTCCGGGATTGTTGACCGGGATGATGTACCTTCTACAGCAAAAATGGTCCGTGTCACCCTACTTCCTGATGGCGCTCCGATTCTTGTAAAATCAGATACCCAAATGGTTGGTGACATTTCAGGATCAGAATCCAAACCAGTTAAGTTCCAGATACGAGTAAAGGATGATGGTCAGGCAGGAACGTATAGTTTACCGGTTCAGATTGAATATACTTATCTTGCATCTGCAGAACAGGTAGGAACAGACAGTGTTGTAAACCGCTACAATACAAAGAAACTTAATTTGAATGTACCATTTATAGTTCGTTCAGCGATCAATCTTGATGTTGTCAACGTAACTCCTGAAGATATTAATGCAGGTGGTGAAGGTTTTGTTACCATCACCCTGAAAAACAGTGGTGCTGATACCGGTCGAAAGGCAATTGCAAAATTAACTAGATCTGGAGATTCTCCGGTCGTACCAGTAGACAGTACTGTTTATATTGGTGAGTTTAAACCAGGAGATGAGTTTGACGCCAAATTTAAAGTATCAGTTACCCGTGATGCAGAACCCCAGGACTATCCACTTGAAGTAATGGTTACTTACCAGAATGCTGATGGGGAAACCCTTGATACAACGGCAGAAAATATTGGTATTCCGGTTGGCGGTAAGATTAAATTTTCAATGGTAAATGATCCACCACAAGTAAAAGCTGGTGG
>JAAZBG010000092.1 GCA_012513915.1 Fibrobacter sp. | reverse complement strand
ACTGAGGGGCCCTTTGTATGTTCAGGCTACAATGTATATCAGTGATGTTGTTGATCTTGTCTCCATTTATGGGTGTTTTAACATTTTCTGACACAAACAATACTGATTCACCTGACGCATCATTGCTTCAGGCGCTTGCAGCATGCGACAGTGGCGGTGTTAAAAGTGCACTTGACAATGGGGCAAATCACGAGATCCCTGACGCTAAAGGCAGGGCTCCGATAATTGCTGCATCAGCAGCCGGTTGTCACTCGATAATCAGGATGCTTATTGATGCTGATGTTCATGTAAATGTAGCTGACAGTTCAGGGAAAAGCCCGCTTCTTTACACCGTTATCAATAATATGTCATCAGCTGCTGAAGATCTGCTTAATGAAGGTGCAGATGTAAATCATGGGGATACAGCAGGAGTGCCTCCGCTCATGCATGCGGTGATGCGTGGTGATTCTATTATGGTTGCATTACTGTTACGGTATGGAGCCAACACATTTTTTTCTGATGCAAAAGGAATGACACCGTTACTCTATGCGCTTGAAAGGCGATCGGTAGCTGTATCAGAAATGCTGCTTCAGGCGGGTTCTGATATTTCTGCACGCGACAGAAGATTGCGTACTCCAATCATTGCTGCTGCGGATGTATCGAATGTTCGGCTTGTTCAGTTGCTTGTAACCTATGGTGCTGATATTAATGCCAGGGATGCGCACGGGCGAACTGCGCTTTTCGCTGCGGTCGTTGTTAATAATAGTGATATTGTAAAGATCCTGCTTGATGCTGGTGCGGATGTCAATCTAAAGGATAAGGATAACCGCACACCTCTTATGATGGCCATGAGGTATGGATATAACAAGGTAGAAAAAATATTGCTCGAAAAAAGTCCGGATGGGTATTCTCCACTGCTGACCGCCGCGCGCAATAACGATGTTGAGAAAGTTCGTGAATTACTGATGAATAAACCGGGGTTAGTTGATAAAAAGAATGATTATGGGAGTACTGCGCTGATCGTGGCAGCATCGCATGGTAATCTGACTATTGTTGATGAACTGATCATGTATGGAGCGAATGTTAATATCAGGAATGATATTTTCGGTACGGCACTTATGTATGCTGCTGTGAATGGTAAAGTAGGTGTGGTAAGAAGACTGATTGATGCGGGTGCGGATGTAAACATGGAAAATAAATATAAACGTAATGCAATGGATTATGCTTATGCACGGAAAGATCAGAGAATTATCGAGATTCTTAAGGAAGTCGGGGCGCGGCCGACAATGTCGATTTTCAAGTAACACCATAATGCAGGTTTGCATGTCATCTGTTTATAAATAATAATGGATTAATCACTTTGCGTCATAGCGATTTTGTAACCATTCATACAGATCTCACAAATGCGAATAGGTCAGTGGTTAAACTGCAGTACCAGACAGTATCAACCCCATTTGGAATAATGATTATCGGGGGTGATGCGGATGGTTTAAGACTGTGTGATTTTGTTATTGATCCGACAGAGTATATAACACAATATAAACTGCATTATCCTGAAGTAATATTGTGTCAACGCGAATCCAGTCTTCTTTCGATAGTACAGTCTTTTCTGCTTGATCCCAAAGTATTTCATGATCACATTCCAATAATTGTCAGTGCAACAGAATTTCAGGTGGCAGTGTGGAAATCGGTACTTGAAATTCCATGGGGAGATACATCAACATACACCGCAATTGCTGCTGATGCAGGGTATACAGGTGCAGTTCGTGCTGCCGGTACTGCAATCGGGAAAAATCCGGTTTTATTTGTAATTCCGTGTCATCGTGTTGTTTTGTCAAATGGTAAATGCGGTAATTATCTACGGGGTGTAGAAAAAAAGAAAACACTTCTTGATTATGAATTTACACATAAAGAATAGTACGGATTTACAGTCCTTGAAAAAATAGAGCTGCATTCAGAGGTGTTTTTTCCAGAGAATTGTACATGTTTTTACTGCAAGAAGACCTATTGCAAGATTAATTATTCCTATTGTTGGTATGATAATAGAGGAACAGAGAAACATTCCGCATACTCCACCGGCGAGATCAGACGCAAACAGTTTATCTGCTTTGCTGTTTTTTCTTGAAACGAACTGTGCCGCAACGAGTGTACCGATACCGAAATTCAGCAGTAAAAACAGTATCAATGGGGGGTACGGAATTAACACAATCAGAATAAGGGAAAGTGATGCATATAAACCAATGACAAGATCAGAGTATTTGAAATGTAAACAGCGGGAACCGATAACAAATCCAGCCATAAGGGAAATCATGAGCAGTGCCAGACTTGAGTAGAGTGTACCATAAGTACATTGATAAATAAACATCAGTGCTACCGAATAAACTCCTGCGATAAAACCGGATGTTGCAACTGAAATACCATTGGAATCTTTCTGGACAAATGTAACGCCTGCGATAATGAGTAGTGATGAGAACATGAGTAGTAGTAGTAGTGAAGTGCCGCTAAGTAAAAACCACTGTTTCTGGCTGTATAACAAAAGTGATGGCTTATTGCGCGTAGAAAATGAAACGGTATCTTTCTGCTCCTGTGCCTGAGAGATTCGTTCTGATGATAACGATTGTAACGTATACGGCTCAAGGTAATCTGTTGGAACGAGTGGTGTAACAGGCCACTTAAGTGGCTTATCTGATGCAACAAAGGTATACCCATAACCGGGAATGATTTTTACCGTGCGAAAAGAACGTTT
>JAAZBG010000091.1 GCA_012513915.1 Fibrobacter sp. | reverse complement strand
GATCTTCGGCTCTTGTCCCGGAATTAATTCTGAGTACTTGATTGTATAATTCCCTTCGGTTCTAAACACATATTTTGCATTTGTAACATTCAGAGAATCAATCAATATTGTATTGTCAATTAATACTGTGAATGTATGTGTTTTTTCATTCAGCCATTTAGTATATGGAAAAAACAGTAACGAATCATGTATGGAAATTTCTATACTGTCTCCGGTTGTAAGAAGTTTAAGAGCTGATGTATCTACACGTGAAAAGGTCCATTTAGCTGTTTCCGACATGTTCCCAGCACTATCTTTCACTGTAGCTTTAATACTATAATTCCCACAATTGACTTTTGATGAATACTGTAATTTTGAACTATTCAGAGTATAAGCGGTGTTGTTTACAAGAGTATCATTAACAGTCAGCACAAATGAACTTAGATCTGTACCTGCTCCAAGATCGGTGATTTGTGCTGATACTGTCAGGTCTTCACTGAACAGATAATTCGATGGTGTTGCATCGGTGAAACGAGGCCCGGTTGTATCCTCTAAAAGCATGGGGTCTGCATTTTTAAACATTCCATTACTGATGGTAACATTTTTAACGGTATCCGGGATGTATTCACTTTTACTATTACTGTCGTGCGCAATAATATCATAGGTTCCCTGAGGAATACTATCAGCGGATATAAAAAAACCGGCAACATTTGTGTGCATAGTGCTTACAGGATTGCCCCCGCTCATCACCCTGACAATAATTCCCTGATGATTGATTTTATCTTTATAAAGCGCTTTTCCCCTTACTGCTCCACCCTTAATTGCATTGCTGACATAAAGGGCAAATGTGTCTTTGCATGATGCGCCTGTGCTATCGGTAATACTGAACTCAAAATTTACAAAACCGGTATCTTTAAAAATACGCTGGAAAGAAAAGGAATCTATTATATCGGATCCACTATTGCCTACTCTCCAGAGTGGCTTAACTTTACTTGAATCACCCCTGGTAAACTCTGCAGTGAACAACAATTCTTTACCTGCAAATACAATCTGATCTGCGCTTATAATTTCATTGGTCAGTACGTCGCGTACTTTCAGATCAAACGAATAATCGTTGCTGACATTATTGGGGAGTATGGTGATAAAAAATGAATCATAGACAACAATACCGTTTTTGAGATAGGATATACATATTGCAGTATCTATTCCGGGGGTTGTATTTGTATATAAGGCATTTGAACTCAATGAAGCATTCATCTCAGTTTTTCCATCGCCATCAAAATCCCATGAAAAAAATCGTATTGCCTCATTTTTCCGGTTTCTGTTATTGACAAGCAATGATGTAGAGCCTGCTGTCACCTGAGTTTTTAAACCGGGCTTGATGATACTCCAATTATCCCAGGTCGCGTAAACATTGACTGTATCTTTATATTCAGTATTATTCGCTGAATCTCTGGAGCTTATTGCTATTTTATAAGAACCGCAATCATTGAATGTATAAGCATGGTTAGCCAGTACTGTTGGTGTTTGCGAATTGTTTAAAACAACAGAATAGGTTGTTGTTAGCTTGCTTCCGTAGATGTCAGTTATGTCAATCGGAAAATTCAGGCTGCAATGAGGAGAAATAATAGTATCGTTTTGTAAAAATACATTCTCCGGTGTTATCGCATAAGACCATTTAAGAACGATATCGGAGATGAGGTTTGTTTTACCTTTATTAATGATTATGGTTTCAGAATACTTGCTGTAAATATATCCGGACGAAATCTCCTCCGCAGTCAAGGTGTAGGTTCCCGGTGCAATTTCAGTGTTTTTAGCATAGTGTCCGCTTGAGTCAGTCAAAAATACTGTTTCTTTAAGATCGTTTGAGCGAAATGTTACTTTGATATTGCGGTGATCTTTTAATCCATCGAGAAATGCCCTGCCTGATAGTAGTGCATTGTCAATTTTCTTAACATGAATGCTCTGTGTGTCGCTTAGTGTAAATTCAGCGTCATCCTTGATTGTAAAAATGACTTGAGTATCACCTGCTGATGCGAATTCATGATAGAAATTGTAACGTGCAGATTGTGAAATACTCCACAGTGGCGTTACTCTTGATGTATCACCATTCTTAATTGTTCCCGAGAACTGTATTTTCTGACCTGGATACACATAGTCCGTTATCGTTGCCCCGGATAATGAGTCTGTTAGAATTATTTCTACTGAATAGCCTTTTAAAGTCGGTTTGAATACTACATCATCATTAGTACACAAAAAAAACAACATAAAAAATGGCAATACATAATGTAATGATTGTGTGGTTTTCATCCCTGTCCCCCCGGTTAATCCACTTGGTTTGAGTGGATAAGATAGTAAATGTCTTTTTTTTAAGGAAGTGATTTTACCTTTTTAAAAGACTTGCCATAATTTGTGGCAAATTCAAATAAATCAGGGATTGGTTGGCTGAGGGGCTCAGGCAGGAATAATTAGAGCCGTAAATAAGACTCGATTAAAAAAAATACTGATAATTGTATTGAATAATACTAAAAATAGAGCGTTAATCCGGCAGTGAGTCCCAGAAGACCTGCACTACCGAGTATTATTGCAGCTGTTTTGTTATTATCTCCACTTGATGCTGCATCTCTGTTTTTTTTCATTATCTGATCGAATGCACTACCGCTTTTTAGTTCTGAGCTATTCAGTAGCCGTTTATAATCTTCTGCATCATCGTAATAATTTATAGATCTGTATAAAAGGTATGCAGCACCGCAACTTATACCGAAAGAGGGAATTGAGATGATCATACCGGTTTTACTTTTTTTTCTGTGCCGCAATATGGTCATCTGTTTGTTACTATGCTTACTGTCAAGAGGGTCGAGGTCGACAAAAAGTACCTCCGGCCCGCTGTGCTTCGATTTAAATGTGATAGAGGTATCGTTGTATCCGGGTTTAAAAATGTTAAGTGTGAATTCGTCCGGTTTTGTTTGAATCACTGAAGGCGAGCTTATTCCTGAAATGTGTCGCTGGGAGATTTTTTTTTTGACAAATATTTCTGCATTTGCCGGATTGGTAATTATACTAAGCAGTGACCCTGTTTCATGAAGGTCGAGTTTTAACTCTTTGGATTTGAGTTTCTCTGAAAGAAATACCGTTTTTGCATGCAGGTTTCCAAGAGTGGCCACTATTGCATGTTTTCCGGATAACAGGCTGTCTATTGTTACCGGTGTTTTTTTATCAGTTGGATTACCATCGATAATCAATGATGCACCAGGGATATTGGTTATAACTTTTACTGATGAAAAATCATCATTTGAACTGTTTTCTTTGAACCCGGCCATTTTAAGTGCCGCGTCTTTCATGATGAATGTCAGAAGTTTTTCCTTCTTGCATTCGCAGTCGTTGTTTGTTTCCTTGTCAATCTTTCCGGTTGCAACATCAATCATTCTGATATTGACCGTATATATTTTTCCAAATTTTGTAACTGCACCGGTTATTATCTTATTAACTGCTGCAATCTGTCCGGCTTCAACAGCACATGTCTCGTCGCATTCAGACCTTTGAAAATTCTGTTCCTGAAAAATCAGATTCATATGATTTCTTTCCATAACAGAAAATTTGTTTGTTTTCAGAAGTTCAAACCTGAATCTGTCTGATAAGGTAACAGCATCCGCTTCGCTTATATTACGCCCTGTAAAATCCAGAACCGCAAGACTGGTCTTTTGATCTGAAGACTGAGCAAGAGATAGTGAGGTCGCAACAATCAGGACTGCAAGTGTTTTGATAATCGTATACATGAACATATTCTAATCGCTTTTTTTGATATACCTGTCTGACTTGTTTTTCTTGAATTAAAAACAGACACTATAAATTGAATACTCTAAACGTTTCAAATTCCATTAGTGAGCTTTGGAAAATAATAAAATAGCAAACCAAAATGATATTAATCCTGCATCGTTTTAAAAAAGAAAAGGTTACGAAGATCTACCATATCAATCCTGTCTCCAACAGGAAGAATTGCCGGAGTACCTCGTTTTTTCCCCGGTGCTGTGATTGTTTTACCTAACCTTTTAATTGAATTTTTAATTAATTGAATCGATATACTGTATCTATCAATTGAAACATTTCCACCTTTGGTTGATTCGTTCCAGTCTGAAACATCTGATGCGAGATCCAGACCCAGGTATGAATCCAGTTTCTTTACACCTGCTATTTCTATGAACTTCCGTAGTGATTCAGTACTTTTTTCAGGCTGATTCGATTTCAGATAGAAAAGATACTGATTCAGGTAATAACTGTAATCAGAAGGATTTCTTTGGACTGCATGAGAATAGAGCTGTTCCGCAGAATCATACCGGCCTGTCAGGCAATAAATATTGGCAAGATTTACAGAAACATCAGGATCAAGGGTATCTGCTTCAAATGCTTTTCTGAAATTAACAAGTGATTTTTTGTATTGTTTGTTTTGAGCATACAATATTCCAAGCCGGTTAAATTGAGATTTAACAGGATTTTCGACAGACATGGACAGGTACTTTTTTTCAACCTTTTCAAGTTCATCATTGCGATTGATTACGAATTGATTTACAATATTGTCAATTGTATTGCGTAAATCGTCGGCATTGATTTTTGGAGTTTTAATTTCATCATGAAAAGGATTGGCCGGCGGATACGTTTCCCATGACTGGTGCGTATTGATTATTGAAATAAAACCATAATCCCTTGAATCATGGTATTGTTCAAGGCCTTTTTTCCAGGCATCGAGAAATGACATGGTATTAAAATTTGTTGTTTCAACCGGCAGCCAGATCTTGTCTCTGTATACTATATACTTAGTTGTATCGTGCGAGATGAGGTAGGAGTTTTTACTGTGTACACCTGTATTAAACATTATAAGAACATGGTTATCTGACACAAGCATTGATGTCTCAATTCCTATGCTTTCAAGTAAAGACGCTAATAATACACTTGTATCATCGCAATCTCCGGTACCCATAAGTATGGTCTGAAAAGGGAATTGAATGTTGTCAATATCCTTTCTGACAGTAATGTCTTTTATGTAGGCAATACCTGCTTTCCTAAGACACTCATATAGAGCTATTGCCTGCGCCATATTCTGAGGTATTGAATCGATGCTATACGTAACTGATGACAGTGCCAGGCGTGACAGGCCTTTTACAACCTGATCAGCTGGTGTGATAAATGACGAGATCATTTCTGGTTTTTTCCAGTCAAAATCATTGAGCCCGTTGATAGTTACAGGCAGATGGAAGTCTGTGGTACTGATTTTATTTTCTTCCTTAACGGAACAACGAACCGATAGTTTCGTAGTTGTTGAATGGTCAATTTTCTGAATTTCCTTCTGGTCAATAACTGCAGTTATCGGTATGTTTACTTCCTTGTGAGGTACAATCAGATCGATTATTGTATCGTGTGGCATTGATAAGCCGCTGATTGATGATGATAGACGAACTTTCTCAAGCTTTTTCTGAGTATTGTTGCTCAGAGTGATTGTTCCATATGGCCGGGAGTGGTAATTCGCGGCAGCACATGGATACAATGGCGGAATTGTATATCCGGTAACACTTATCTGGTTACTGGTATTATTTGTATCTGTTACAGTTCGCGTGCCGGCCGGTTTGTCTGATTTTGTATAGAGCGTGCTGTTATAAATATGCATGTGTCCTTTTGCAGAAATTGAGCTTGAAATATCTTTTATATCCGAAATGCTGTTGAAAATATCGTGCATCGATCCTCTGCAGAGGATATTAAGTCTGCTTTCTTTTTCATTCAGTATTTTTGATGCAATTTTTATAACAGAGGGTAGTTTTTTAATGTTGTTTTCGATTTCAATAATTTTACTATCTTCAAGATCATGAAGCTTTATTGAAACCGGGAACAATGAATACTGATAATTTTTCCAGATTGTTTCAATCGAGTCTATAAGTGTAAACTTTTTATTCTTTAAGAGGACGTTAAAACATTTTTCACAGGCCATAGTCTCACTCTGTGAACCCCAATCTTCACAAAGTGAGACTGATGTGAGTACTCTTGCATCAGAACAATCTACAAGCTGCAGGTTTGCACAGCATGACACTCTCTTCTGTTTGGTTCCATACACTTCAACCGTATAAGGTTTTCCTGTTTCTATTGAGCCTGTGATCGCAAAATCTGCACCTGCCTTGTAGTAACTATCCGGATTCTCACCAGTACCTGATGCCCTGGAGCGGGGAATGAGTGAGTCTGCAACACTACGATTATAGAGTACCATCTTTTTACCAGTCAATTGATTCTCTATCATTCTCATAAACGCATCTCTGCTATCTATTTGCCCTGTGCTGTTATTGTTAATATCCAGTAATACCCGTGGATAATAGTCCAGAGGTGATTTTCCATGATGTTTTTCCAGTAAATTGATAACTTCCGGCATGTTCATTTCTGCATGGACGGAGACTTTTGTCGAATCATTTTCTGTGGAATCTGATGATTTCAAAACTGAATAAGATTTGACAAGTGTCGAAATGTCAATTTTCTGTACAATGCTTTTTATTGAATCCGGAGGCATCCCTGAAAAATCAGACATACAACTCCAGCTTACTTTTTTAAGCGCATTTGAAACTGCATCCTTTTCAGTGCTGCCATAGCCGTCTGATTCGTAGGTGATTTTATCGAATGCACTGGTGTTAAGCGCAGATATAACAATAAACGCTGCAACTGATATGCACTTCTTGAGTATTAGAGGAATCATAATTTTCCATTAATCCTTATTGTCAATCTTTATCATTTATTCCAAGTTCAGTGAGCTTCTGGTGAAGATAACTGCGCTGCAGTCCAAGTCGCTCAGCTGCTTTTGATTTATTGTTTCTGCACTCTTCCAATACCCTGATAATATAGTTGCGCTCAAAATTCTCACGGGCTTCCTTCAGGGGGAAACCGGTATCAATAAAATCTTTACATTTGACAGGAGCTCCGGACAGAAACGATTGAATCATTTCTGCATCAACTGTTTTATTTCTCCCCAGAATACATGCCCGTTCTACAATGTTTTTTAATTCCCGTATATTACCGGGCCAGCTCCATGACTGAAGCACCCTGATTGCATCTTTTGTAAAAAGAGTACCTGCTTCTGATATATATCCGTTTTTTTTAATAAAATGCTCAATTAAAAGTGGAATATCATCAGCTCTTTCTTTCAGAGCCGGAACATATATCGGCAGTACATTTAACCTATAGTAAAGATCCTCTCTGAATTTGTTATCTGATACCATCTGCGAGAGATTTTTATTTGTTGCTGCGATAACTCTTACGTCAACCTGTATGGGTTTTTCAGCCCCAATCAGGGTTATTTCATTATATTCAATTGCCCTTAGTACTTTAGACTGTGCATTAAGCGACATGTCTCCGATCTCGTCAAGAAACAGTGTGCCGCTATCTGCCTGTTCAAATTTTCCTGATTTATTCTCAATAGAGTAGGAGAAGGAACCTTTTTTGGAGCCGAACAGCTCTGCTTCAATAAGTGTTTCCGGAATGGCTGCGCAGTTCACCTGCACAAAAGGGCCCGAAGATCTTAGTGAAAATTGCTGAATGGCCCGTGCAACAAGTTCTTTTCCAGTACCATTCTCTCCAAGAATAAGTACCGGCCTGTCAGACGGTGCAATCAGTGAAATCTGCTCTTTCAATTTCTGAATTGCATCGGACTTGCCTATCATTTCAAATTGACTTGAAAGTTCACAACGAAGGATTCTATTGTTGTCAATCAATTTGATTGTTTCTGCTGCCTTGTTTACTTTTATCTCAATCTGATCCGCGGTAAAGGGCTTTGTTACAAAATCATAAGCGCCTTCCTGCATAGCAGTAACAGCTTTCTCCACATCACCGTAAGCCGTTATCATTATGACAATGGTATCAGGATTCTCTTCCTTGATTTTTTTCAACAATATAAAACCATCAGTTTCGCCTTCCATCCTTAAATCGGTAATGACAATTTGAGGCTGTTTCTGCTTAAATAGCGTCAGGCCGGTTTTTATATTTTCAGCAGTATCTACACTGTACCGGGTATCATCAAGCGCGTATTTGATCCCGGTACGGGTATTTTTTTCATCATCAACAATAAGTACACCAATTTTTTTCATGTCAAAAAACTCCGTATGTCAAGCTTCAACCGGAATCCCGATTGCAATGGATGTGCCCTTTCCAACAGTACTATTAATTTCAATTGTGCCATGATGCGCTTCAATGATTTTTCTGACAATAGCCAGCCCGAGTCCGGTCCCGTGTTTTTTAGTAGTGAAGAAGGGGGTGAATATTTTGTCGACAATATCCTGTGGAATACCTTTTCCGTTATCGGCAAATTCAATAAAGAAAATATCTTTTTTAAGAAATGTCCTGATATGAATCATTCCGCCATCATCAATAGATTCAACGCTGTTTTTAATTATGTTGATAAAAACCTCGCGCAACTGGTCTCCATCCGCTGCTATGATAAGATCTGTTACCTCATGCCTGATCTGAATGTCAATTGCCTTATTGTTAAGTTCAGGAGCCAGCAGTTTCTTTATGGAGTTGATTTCTTCAATGACATTGATTTTTTTTATGGTCAGGACAAGTGGTCTTCCAAACTGAAGAAGGCTGGTTATATATCTGTTCAGCCTCTCTGATTCTTCATGAATGACATCAATAAATTCGTCTACATTGCCTGTAGCCTGTTTACGTTTAAGTAAACTCAAATGAAGCTGAATCGCATTAAGGGGATTACGTATTTCGTGTGCAACCTTGGATGACATCTCTCCAATTGTAACAAGCCGTTCTTTCATTCTCATCTCATTCTGCAGCAGATGCAGCTTGTCTAAAAGCATATCCTTGTAATGCAGATGACGATATATTGTAAGAAACAGGTACAATGAGGCGGTAAAAAAGGTTATGGTGAACAGGGGAACATTGATTCCTGATTGAATAATAAAGAAACCCCCGATAACCAGTAGTGGCAGTATACCTGACAGTACACCAACAAATCTGAGTGACTTTATTGTAAACATCAGCCATGAAAGGCTCAGACCGATTATCAGTAATAGTATAATTGTTGTTATTCTGTTTGTGTCAAATAATACTGTATCAGTTATTACATTGCTTGCAACTATTGCATGAAGTCGTATGGATGGAATGTACGGGTTGACAGGTGTAGAACAGAACCTGGCTGTTCTTATTGACGAATTTCCAATAAAAACAAGTTTGTCTCTAAAAAATGATTGATAGTGTGAAGAAAACGTATCTGTCTTTATTGCTGTTAAAATATCAATCATGGATATCGTTTTAATTGATGATTCATGATTCTGAAACCGGATAAGCATAAGACCGTTCTGATTGATTCTCAGTTTTTTGCTATTTACACTGTTATCACCAACTGTTATGCCATTCTTAGTAATGCCAAGGTAATCAAATGCTGCTTGTATACCGAAAGAAAACAAAAATCCATCCCCGCATTGTATCATTGCCGGTATCCGCCTGAACACACCATCAGCATCCGGGTAGAGCACTAAGTGTCCTGCGCTTGATGCATTCGTATTCCGGGTGATTGCACCGCTGAATACTTTGTCTGCAGTATAAAAATCGACACCTGAATTTATGTCAACTGAAGTGCAGTATGATCTGATGTCATCAAATGATGTATGTAAAGAGTCTGATTCCTGCTCATATACAGGCACCGAAAGGCCGATCCCAAGCGAGATGTTATGATAATCTTTCAGCGAATCAGAAGAAACAGAATCTGAACTTTTGCCGTAAACCGAAAAGTTATCAATTGCAATTACAGAGGGATTTTCTTTTTGAATCTGTTGTATTAAATTTATTATATCACCGGTGGTTACCGGATCATGCTGGTTTTCTGCAGTCTTATCATCATATTCAATGATTACAATATTCGAATCAGTCCGGCCCTGATCAAGGTACTTCATGGCAAAATCAAATACTTTCAGATCAAACCATGTGAAGGTACCATATACATAGAGTGAAATAAAAAAAAGTGTTAAACCGGTAGATAATAATAGATAAAGAAAAGTGTAATTTTTTTTCATACTCACATGTATCGGGAACTTGTACGTTTCAGAATCGTGCTAATCGTATCATAATGTACATATGCAATATAAATGCCAGCCTTACAGATTATCATTCAGAAAATGTATCATCTATTAATTTTCTATATAACAATCCTATAAATCAATGTCTTATAAATTTCAGAAACAAGATATTACTACAAAACCAGATCACCTGCTTTAAGTCAGTTGTCAGAAAAATCTGATATACTGTATGTTTTTGCGTACACCGCATTTTTGATTGGATATTCCGGGTTAATTACCGGGTGGAAATAAAATTCATGCAGAACAAAAAATTAAAGGCTCAGGATATTTAGGAAATCTGATTGAAAAAACTACTGAAAGATTGAGTCCTCACCTTTATATTACATATATTACTAATGTGAGTATCCGGACTGGCAGGGAGACTGACATTCCTGAAAAACGCTGATTACATGTCAGACGATTTCACGGAAATCATGGAAATTCCTGCCTGAACCTGAAAAAAGTGATTATCTATCAGTCAATTAACTGTCAGTTTTAACAAAAAGGGGGGCAGAATCATGACGATTAATCTATTACATTTCAGATCTTTACTGATTGCTGGTACGATGACATGTATTGTATCTGCGGGGTCTGTTGAGAAACCGTTTGAAGTGGGGACGTGGGCAAATTTCTGTAAGGGAGCAGTATCGCATACATTTGATGATAACACCAGTAACCAGCTGACTAAGGCAGTGCCTTTGTTTAATGAAAAAGGGTTCCATATGACAATATTTACCTCCCCGTATTACAGACCAAATTGGAATGGTATTAGGAGTGCCTTTGCACAAGGGCATGAAATCGGGAGCCACAGCATTAAGCATGAATCTAATGCGACAGATTTTGCCGCATCACAAAAATATATTCAAGATTCGGTTCCGGGTGAGCAATGTATTTCATATGCTTATCCTAACTGCACATACCCCAGTGGTGCATCGAATGTTTATGTAGCATCACGGGGTTGTGAAGGTTACCCGGCTCCCAAAACACCGGATTTTAATAATATTAAGGCACAACTTATTGCTAGCGCGCAATATGGTAATATTATGGATGTTAATGGAATGAATAAGCTCGTTGATGCTGCGATTCAAGAGGCTGGGTGGAGTATATATCTTCATCATGGTGTAGAGGGTGATTATATGTTTGCAGCTACACCATTAAATGATCTCAGTCAGAATCTTGACTACATCGCTAAAAATCGTGATAAAGTCTGGTGTGAGACCTTCGGAAACGTTGCCCGTTATATCAAGGAGCGTGACGCTGTAACGGTAAAGAAGAAGGCAAGTGATGATAAAAGTATCACTGTTGAAATTACCGATAATCTTGATAACAAAATTTTCAATTACCCGCTTTCAATTCGTCTCCCGGTTGAAAATACCTGGGACAAACCTTCGGTTACGGTTAAACAGGCAGGCAAAGATGTCCAGGATACCATTGTTAGCGTTGATGGTAAGGAGTACCTGATGTTTCAGGCGGTTCCTGACGGCGGTGATGTGGTGATTACCTTCGGAGCGACTACCAGTGTTAAAAACAGTGTCAGTTTCAATGGCAACGCAGCACCAATTACCAGACTTCGTTCATCATTGGTAATCAATCGGCAGCAGTTCAATAATAATATTTCGGTAACATTATTCAATCTTGATGGAAAAACGATTGCCTGTTACAAGCTCAAAAATGATGAATCCACCGTTGATCTAAATGGTATCACGTTTTCTGGCTCAACATTCATTGCCAATGTGTCTGATGGAGTAACAACATCCTCCCTTTTAGTACACCGGTAATCTAATACAGATACCATTTATCTGATAGTATTTAACGCCCGGGTGGGAATCTCCATCCGGGCGTTTTTGTCAACTTCTCATTTCTTACTACCCTTTTGACAATTTTTCCACATTATAAGCATGAGGTAAAGGCAAACGTGGCGATCCCGATGCACTGGGGTGAACATGAGGGAACAGCGGCCGGTGTTGCTGCGTTTAAAAATTTAATGGATCAGAAAAAGATTACGTGTATTGTCATGAAAGCAAAATAGCTCCATTGATCTTGTTGATGAAATCGTTACCACTATCGATTGTTGTTTCGACGTTGGTAACGATTTCCCCGGTATACTCTTTAAGGTCCGTTCAATAAACAAAAAAATTACACAACTTGACCAATATACTCCTGCGCACTGAACCATTTGCCGCACGTGTCATCACTTTGCACTATGGGAACTATCGCGCCGGGAATCACCGACTCAACAGCATTCGGGGCATTGGGGCCGCCAAGGTCTGTGCGGAGCCAGCCCGGATCGACAAGGTTCATGGTAACCCCGGTTCCTTTAAGGTGCGGTGCCATATCATAGACATATTTGTCAAGTGCTGCCTTTGACGCAGCATATGCCATGAGCTGTGGTTGGTCTTTTATGCCCGATGTAATATTGACAATACGGCCATAGTTACGTTTGATCATATCCGGCAGAAACAGATTGCAGAGCGTAATCGGTGCAATGGTGTTCACTTTGAAACTCAGAAGGTACTCCTCAGCGTTGGTAATAAAAATGTCGCTATGATAGGGTGTCATGATTGCTGCATTGTTGTAGAGAATGTCAATGTGTCCCCAAATGTCAATAATGCGCTGGTAAAGAGACTGTACTGCGACCGTATCCGATAACTCTGCATCAATCTGATATGCCTGAGTGCCCATTTGCTGTAATTCAGACAAAAGATTTTCAGTATGCGATAGTGTCCGGCTATGAAGAATCACCCTGCACCCGCGTCTGCCAAGTTCAAGGGCAATCTGTTGTCCGATTCCTCTGCTTGCACCGGTGATAAGTGCTGTTTTTCCCTTTAGTGATTGTTTGCTGGTCATTATATTCTCCGATTATATAAAAATTAAATGTGCATACGTATGGTTTAACTGCGAGTAGTATGGCGCAAATCCCAAGATCGGTTTATTAATCTCCTTAGTAAAATCAAATCGAATTTGAAACACGTCCCTGTTTTCGTCCCCGCAGGGAACTTGAAGAATAATGACAAAATTATCAATGAATCCATTTTCAAATGTCGTTAACTTAAAATTGACATGTTGCAGCTGTGCCGGTTGAGCGCCCCCACCCCGGCTCAAAGCAGCCGGACCTCCCACGCAGGAGGGAGGCATAATTGTTTTAAAATCAATATATTACCTCCCTCCTGCGGGGGAGGCCGCTCGGCTTTGCGAGCGGGTGGGGGCGCGCGCAAACTGGTGTATCTGCAAGTGCATCCTGAATAAATATAGTGGGAATTATATGAGACTATATAGATGTATTTGATGTATTCGTTGTTTTTCGTTGTAAAAGTCTTATAAGTTTGTTAGCGGAAAGTCTCAATTTTTATTTAGTATCACTTTGAAATCCGGTAGCAATCCGCCTGTCATTATTGTAGAATAGAATATTACATCAACCGGACAGGTGTTTTGGAATAATGCAATATAACGTTGATAATAATAAACTTGCGAATCTGATACTGTCGAACAATTTTGCCACACAGGATCAGATTATGCAGCTATGGCAATACATTACTCCGCAGCGTGATATCGGGCAGCTGCTGGTATCACAAAATATTCTTCCTATGAATGTATACCAGAAAATGGTATCATTTCTGGCACAGCAGGCGATGCCTCCACAGCAACAGCAATCACAGCAGGCTGTCAGGCAAAATCAATCTTCGATGAACCAAAATCCTGTTCAACAGAACCGGCAAGGTACAATGCAGCCGCAGGCACAACGGCAGATGAATAGCCAGAATAATCAGCAAAATCAGGGGATGATTCAAACCGGTCAGCAGCAGTTAAATGCCACAAAGCCACTACAGGCGCAGCATAAAAGTAGTGTACCGCAACAACAACCTCAGGTACAACAGACAGTGTCGCCGAAAACTTCAATAAGGCAATCTGCTTCACCCATGGAATCACAACCGGTTTTACAGCAGATGGCAAAACCACCGGTTCAGAAGCCGCAACCGACACAAAAAGTAGAACATCACGGAGTCCAATCACAGGATAATGAGATTCATCGGGCGATACCGGAAGATGCACTTATGGAAAAAATTGAGATTGGTGGAGGGGAGCAGGAGTACTTCGATCCATCATCCCGCGGTATTAAGCTTGATAGTGGCGATGACTCGTCTTCTACTGAGGGATCAGGCTATACCGGAGATCTTCCTGATATCCGTGAGTTGTTCAGGTATGCACGGTCAATTGACGCATCAGATATCCATTTGTCAGTTAACAATCCTGTAATTGTACGACGCTACGGAGTGCTTGCACCAACCGGAGAATCGATTATCACTCCGGAATATATGCATGCCCAGATACGCATTTTACTGAAAGAGAATCAGTTTGATTCGTTCAGGGAGAGCGGGGATCTTGAGTGTGTCGTCGATATTGAAAATGCAGGACGATTCAGGGTGACAGTGATGAAACAGCGAGCGGGATGGGATTGTACTGCCCGGTGTGTTCCTGATTCTATACGATCATTCGAAGAAACCGGTAT
The DNA here is from genome assembly GCA_012513915.1 of Fibrobacter sp. Lineage (GTDB taxonomy): Bacteria > Fibrobacterota > Chitinivibrionia > Chitinivibrionales > Chitinispirillaceae > JAAZBG01. The sequence goes on along the minus strand of JAAZBG010000091.1, from coordinate 6,599 downwards.
GCCACCGGCATGTCGTGGTTTGACAGAGTGGGCTCAGGGCCTTGTTCTTGTAACCGGGCCGGCATGCTGTGGCAAATCATCAACACTTGCGACGCTTGTCGAGATGCTTAACCAGACCCGCCCTGATCACATTATTACGATTGAGTCACCAATAGAACAGACATTTACATCTGCGAAAGCACAGATTACACAACGTCAGATCGGACGTGATACCGCAAGTCAGGAGGCCGCACTACGGGCTGCATTGCGTGAGGATCCTGATATTATTGTCGTTGGTGAACTTCGCGACTTGTCAACAATTCAGCTTGCAGTTTCTGCTGCGGAGACCGGGCACCTGGTATTTGCCACCATGAATACAATAAATGCGTCAAGAACTATTTACAGATTAATAGATTCATTTCCACCGGAGGAACAGGCTATTATCCGTAACATGGTGTCTGAATCGCTACGGGGGGTAATATCACAGCAGCTTGTACCACGGTGTGATAGTGAAGGGCTTGTTGCTGCATATGAGGTTTTACTCGTAAACTCAGCAGTCTCAAATATGATTCGTAAAGACGAGGCGCATCAGCTTGGTACCGCAATGATTACTGGAAAAGCAAGTGGCATGCAGCTGCTTGATGACTCATTAAAGATGCTCGCCGCACAGGGTATTATTTCTCAGCAGGAAGTTAATGCGCGCTGTGTTGTAAAAGCACCGCAGTAAAGCAGGGGGTATATGGCTCAACTGGATCATCTGTTTACAGAATTAATGGAAAAAGGCGGTTCCGATCTTCATCTTGCGGAAGGACAGGTGCCGAAATTTCGCATAAATGGGGAAATTGAATCTGCCGAAGGGCAGACCGTTTTGACACATGAGCGTATCCAGTCGCTGTTACAGGAAATTGCGTCTGATGAGCACTGGAAAAAATATGTTACATCAGGGGATTGTGATTTCGCTTATGCAATGGGAACAAAAGCCAGATTTCGTGCAAATTATCTTAGACAAACCAATGGATATGCTGCGGTGTTCCGCATTATTCCCTCAAAGATCCTGTCACTTGAACAGCTTGATGCTCCGCAGGTATTTACATCGTTTGCTGCGTTACAGTCAGGTCTGGTGCTTGTTACCGGTCCGACAGGAAGCGGCAAATCAACGACGCTTGCTGCAATAATTGACAATATCAATACATTGTACTCGAAAAAAATTGTTACCATTGAGGAACCGGTTGAGTTCGTTCACAATAGTAAAAAAAGCGTGATCGTGCACCGTGAGGTTGGTCTTGACACAAAGTCATTTATGACCGGTTTGCAGGGGGCGCTTAAAAGTGATGCAAATATTGTGCTTGTCGGTGAAATGCGGGATCGGGAAACCATAGAACTTGCTCTTACCGCTGCTGAAATGGGGATACTTGTATTTGGTACACTTCATACAAACAGTGCTGCAAAAACGATTGACAGGGTGATAGATGTTTTTCCGGCACAGAAAAAAAACCAGATCCGTTCGCAATTGTCAAATTCACTGAAAGGTGTTGTGGCGCAGCAGTTGCTTAGAAGCGCTGATGGAAAGAGGCGTTATGCTGCACATGAAATACTGCTGTACACACAGGCATTGCCTGCAATTATAAGGGTCGGGGAGACAAGCAAGTTGTCGTCACTGTTACAGACCGGACGTCAATTGGGAATGATTGCGATGGATGACTGTCTGATGAACCTTGTTCAGAGCGGCAAAGTCAGCATGGAAGCTGCTCATATGAAAGCAATCGATAAAAGCAGGTTTTGTTAAACCCAAGAATAAGTTCTTATCATGATAACGGTTTGATGAAGCAATAGCGGATTAGATTCTTAATCAAAATGAGGAATCCGGAGTGGTTCATAAACTGATAGCATTTTTTGTGTCCGAATAAACGCACTATTCTTCAGGATAGTTATTATCTGATTACATGCCATTTTGATTAATCGCTTAACATGCTGATTTTATACCGTTTTGTAATTTGACATGCCAGGATTTACTTTTAAACGTTTAATTTATGACCTTACACCGTGTTTAATCGCTTTAGTGAGTGGCGTGTAATCTATATGATTCATTGTGTCATTGTTCTGGTATGATGCTACAATGTCAATTTACATGTGTTGACAAACAAAAAATTACGACAGGTATGACTGTTAACCGGTTAATGTCGGCAAACAATGGCCTTTAAACGCTTAAAACAAATCCTCTCCAGTAAAGAATTGAAATTGTTGTATTGACGGATGGTGCGAATAAATTGACAATAGGCGTTGGCTCCTCTGTGTAAATTGGTGTTGTAACTGATTGTTTGACAATCCACTATCAGAAACAGGCTGTTTTTTTAAAAAAATCCACATAAATTTATATACTTTTACATAAAAAAATCCTATCTTATTGACAAGTGAGGTTTTACAAAACAGTGCGGATGTAAACAGTGAGGGCTTTAAAAAAGGATTTAAAGTTATGGCGGTAGCTTTTTTTGATCTTGACAAAACTATATGTTCTGTTCCGACAGAGCAACAGATTACTAAACAGATGTGGAAGGCTGGTAAAATTGGCATACGAACGGTGTTGAGAGTGCTCTGGGGGTTTATCCAATATAATTTTCATCTGGTTACAGACTATGCTCATCTGAAAAAAAAACTTGTGAATGCTACAATGAAAGACATGAATGTCAGGGATTTCAGTGAACAGTTTGACTACCTTTATGATAATGAACTGAAAAGCAAAATATTTCCTGAAGTTATATTACAGATCGAGGAACACAAACGTAATAACCATAAAGTTGTAATTGTTTCGACTGCAATTGATCAAATTGTTTCAAAATTCGCACGAGAACTTGGTGCTGACTACCATTATTCAACGAAGCTTGAGGTGGATAATTTCTGCTTTACCGGTAATGTTATCGGTGATGTGTACCATGGGGAAACTAAAAAACAGGCTGTGCTTCAATATTGTGAGAAACATAACATTGATCCTAAGGCCTGTTATGCCTATGGTGATTATTTTGAGGATCGTAAAATGCTTGAAGCGGTTGGAAATCCGGTGGCAATTAATCCGGATAAACGACTTCTTAAAGTAGCGCTGAGTCGTAAATGGAAAGTAATTGACGCAGTTATAGCTGCTTAATTTAGCATTTCGTAAATAACCGGGATGGCGTCAATTAACCATTGTGGATCTTTGTAACTGGAGTAACGTTTTGAATTGATAAAAAACGTTGGTGTTACTTCAACACCATTTCGCACCCCCTCATCTCTGCCTTTTAAAAGAAATGCACGAGTGGTGCTGTCTTTAAGAGCTGCTGTAAATTTTGGCATGTCAAGGCCAATGCTGTCGGCGATTGTGAGTAGGTCCTTTTCTGTAAACCTGGTCTTTATCTGTGCAAGTGCGTCGGAGAAAGTTTTATACTGATTCTGTCTGAACGCTGCCATTTTTGCCATATCACCAATTCCTGCCGAAAACGGCTTAATCACAAGAATCGCCTTGTTTTTCAGAGATCCATTCAAAATTGAATCTTCCACTGCACGTACAACCACTTTACAGAGATTACATGTGGATGACGCATATACGGTTATTACAATCGGATTTTCCGGATCACCAAAATGAGGGTAGCCTGTAGTGTCAATTGATACAGTATCTGATGTTGTAAAGAAATCATAGCGTATCTGAAGCTGCTTGCGGACAAAATTCTGTGTTGAGTCCTTGAGTGTTAGCCATGCTGCAAAATTGTAAAGCCGTTGTGGTGTGATACAATAAGTTCCTTTTTTTACGAGGTTAAGCAGTGTTCCTTTGCAGGGCTTGCTTATTGTAAAGTCTGATGCAATTGCAGTAAGTTTCTTTTGTTGTTGTTTACTTAAGCTGTCAGGATAGTAAACATCGCTTGCCTGCACTTGTGCTGCGAGTAACGATATCACTGCAAAAATCTGTATATACCTGCATAATGATATGAATCTGGTCAAAATCATGGAATTGGCCTCCAATAATGATATACCATACATAGCCGGCAGTGTTTCAGCAACTGTTGCGCCTTGAAACATTGTTCTATAATATACCTTTGATGCAGGCAATGTAGAAAGTGGCAGGTGAAAACAATGATTCGTGAACAGGAGTACCCTTTGGGGTGTCTCTGTAATTTACATGTTTTTATCACCCATAATTTTGTAAAAAGTATTATATTTACTAAATTGATCAACAAATAGAGAACAAAATGCCTGTGAGGTGGTGTGTTATGAAACTTTCGACTAAAGCCCGTTATGGGCTTCGTGCTGCAATTGAAATAGCCAAGACATTTGGAGACCCTGCACCTGCAAAACGCAAAGATATTGCTGCCAGTCAAAATATCAGCGATTCGTACCTTGAGAATATACTGATCGTACTAAAAAACAATCGGATTGTTGAAACCACGCGCGGTGCAAACGGCGGTTATGTACTATGCCGGGAGCCGGCAATGATTACCGTGTATGATGTGGTGACAGCACTTGAGGGACCATTGGATCTTGTTGATTGTGTTGGTAATTCAAGCGTTTGTGCGTCAACACCAGCCTGTGCAGCACACACCATATGGAAAGATCTTGCTGATCAGTGGAAAAAAACGCTTCAGGGGATAACATTAAAAGATATGCTTGATAGAGAAAGGGCGCTTGGAGCTCATAATTATTCGATTTAAACCGGGTTCACGCTGTTTTTATACACTGAATTTTAAAATATTGAAAAAACTTCCGTCATTATTACTTTTGAAATGATGTATTTTTCTGATGATCTTTGGACTTACCTGTAACTATTGGTTGCAGGTAGCGCAATGGCATCCAGCTGTTTATGCTGGTCCGAAAAAATGCGCAGCGATAAAAATTGTGTTATGGTGATGACCATATAGTGCACTTTCGGGCTGTAGAGGGATTTCTGAATAGGTATTTCTGATTTGCTGAGTGTGTTTTATAAAGAAGGAGCAGCGCAGAGGAAATGACAATTGTTCTTCCAAAGGATTATCATGCATTGAGTGCTTTGGAGAAAAGCAAGGTAACATGTATAACAACAGATGAGGCGTTAAAAGAGGATATCCGTGCACTGCGTATTGGAATACTTAACATTATGCCAAAAGCTGAAACATATGAGTTCAGGTTGCTTCAACCGCTTGGACGCTCGGTAATGCAGATTGAACCAGTGTGGATAAAGCTTAAGACACATAAATACCAGAGCAGTGACCAGAATCATCTTGATAAAATGTATATACCTTTTGAAGAGGCGGTTGCAAAAGAACCGCTTGATGGTCTTATTGTGACTGGGGCTCCTGTTGAAGAAATACCGTTCGAAGAGGTAATTTATTGGGAGGAAATCAAGCGCATATTGAAATATGCACATCACAATGTGGCATCAACGCTTGGCATATGCTGGGGTGGTCTGGCACTTGCAATGTACCTCGGCATTGATAAAGTGGTATATCCTGAAAAACTGTTTGGCGTTTACGAAACCAAAAATCTTGAGCGGGAACATCCGATTACAGGTGAAATGGATGATGTTTTCTGGTGTGCACAAAGCAGGCATGCCGGAATACCTGATGAAATCCTTGAGGAAGAAGCTAAAAAAGGGTCAATACGGCTGCTTGCTCATGCTAAAGGTGCCGGGTATACAATGTTTGAAAGTAGTGATCAACGGTTCCTTATTCATCTTGGACATCCGGAGTATGAGCCACGACGTCTTATTGAAGAATATCAGCGTGATGTCGCAAAAGGACGAATTGATGTCTCTCCGCCACTGAATCTTGATCTTGACAATCCGATAAATACATGGCGTTCACACAGAAATGAGCTCTTTACACAGTGGATTAAATACGTTCACGAAACGACGAGTTATTGAAAAGGTGTTTAGAACCGTATGAATTTTAATGAATGGATGAACTCGCGTTTGCCTGATATCGTCGATAAACTTGAGGAAGGCATACTCTCAAATTCTGATATACACAATAGTGACGGGCTCGATCTTACAGGTCGTAATGATATTTACGAAATACTTGACAATCTGCTTGCAGTGCTTTTCCCGAGCTGTTTCAGCAAGGAAAGTTTTGATAAACAGGAAACTGGCTTTTTCCTGAGTGACTCGTTACGTCATATCAGTTTTAAACTGAGCAAGCATATTCGTGATGTTTTTAAATACCGATGTAAAAAAACAAACTGTCAGACCTGTGATTGCAATGAACGCGCTAATGATACTCTGATGCAGCTTATTGAATCGTTGCCGTCTATTCGCGCTGTACTGATGGAAGACATTCAGGCTGCTTTTGATGGTGATCCGGCGGCACAGTTCATTGATGAGATCATATTAAGTTACCCCTGCATTGAAGCAATTGCAACCTATCGCATTGCACATTTGCTGTATTCTATTGATGTACCGATAATTCCGCGTGTTATGTCAGAGCGTGCACATTCAAGGACTGGAATCGATATTCATCCAGGTGCGAAAATCGGTCCGCGTTTTTTTATTGATCATGGAACCGGTGTTGTCATCGGTGAAACCTGTACAATCGGGAGAAATGTAAAGCTTTATCAGGGTGTCACATTAGGGGCGCTTTCGGTTGTTGATAAAGATGGAAATCTTAAAAAAGGCGAGAAACGTC
>JAAZBG010000090.1 GCA_012513915.1 Fibrobacter sp. | reverse complement strand
TTGAACATTACCCAATGTATCAGAAACCTTCGCTGCAACATCAATTCGAACTGTATCCCCTCGTGCTGGAATAATTGTCGCTGGCTCTATGGCATCAACAAGGAAGGTATACCGGTTGGATTTATCACTGATGTTTAAAAGTTTAAGCCGGTATGCTTCTGAACCCTGAGAAAACTGAAACGGGTATTGCCCTGTAAATCGAACATTTTCAGAAAATACAACCGTTAGTGTGTCCTGTGCTTTAGAGCCGTTTGTAGAGAGTTCTCCAGGCGAAAGTTCTGCAGACACCAACACTGGTGCTGCCTGATCTTTGACCGCAGCCGTGCGAAGAATTCCCGGCACACTTTTGTAATTAATCGTAATTTTCATAGCTCCGCTGGTGGCCGGTTTTTTATCTTTGGTTATTTTATCGATAGGAATGGATATCGTGCTGTCATCAGTTTTTTCAAAAGTTCGTACGTCAATATAGAAATCCTCAGAGTTCCAGCTTATCTGGAGCGAATTAAACTCTGCAAGTTCAACTGAACGGTAAAAATGTACTATTATCTTATCAAGCCTGCCATTTGCATCAGTATCCAGGTACTGTGCAGAGTTAATTAAAGCTGCACCGGACCTGAATTTGAGAATTACCGCAGGATTGCGATCGTGTGGAGTATTTTGATTGAGATCAGTAATAGATATTCCCTTAGTACCGGGAACAAGCCGTATCTTATCTCCTGCAAGGGGCCTAACAGCCGGAGGATTCAGCGTCACCGTGATAATGGAATCTTCAATAATATTATTTATGGAACTGATAGAGCAGAGAAGTGTATCTGTTGTGCCATCTTTAATAAGCAGCAACTGGTTTCCCTTGATAGTTGCGGGGAATGTTTTTTCTGAAAAAGTCAGAATCAGCACATCAGGTTCAGATCCATCATTTTCCAGTATTGCAGCATCGATAAGTCCGGGACCAACACCATCAGAAAAACTGTTCGTATGACTTTCAATTTTACCATCTGCGGTCACCTCTATTGTCGCATTTCCCGATGGTGTTCCATCGATTCCACCCAATGAATTAAAAGGTACAAGAAGGGAGATTCCTGCAATACGGCATTCCTCTGATGATATCTGATACGTTTGTCCATTGTACTGTATTTTTACTGTCAAGAAAGACTGGTCAGCCTTAAATGTATCACTGAGTGTTATATGCAACAGATCCGGTATTAAATCCCCGTTATCATCGAGCATAACAGCCGAATTGATGATTGGCCAGTCCGGTTTTGCATGTGTAATTACAAGTACAGAATCCGGTTTAAGCCCATTCTGGCTTACTATTATCCAGACACTCCCGCTTTTCCCTTTTGTTACAATGCCCCGTGAAGGATCTGTCGAAGATGATTTTACCGTTGCAATCTCTTCATTCCGGCTTATCCAGGTAGCTGCAGTGGCGGTCTGGATAAAGTTTCCGGAAGAATCACGGACAACAGAATAGAGCATGACAGAATCTTTTTCAACCGGTATCACAACAGAATCAATAACTGCATCCTCTTTCAGATTCAGAACAAGTGAATCTGTAAGGATGTCAAGATGATCAGGATGTGGCACGACATAGAATACAAGATACCCGTTACGGTTTGGATTGACAATACTTCTGAATGTCACACGATATTCTCCCGGAGCAAGACCGGAAACTCGAGCGCTGTCAATAGTTACCCGTGATTTACCGGGATCTATACTGATACCACCAAAATGAGTACCGGGAATCAGCGGCACAATAGAATCATCGGGGAATTGTGGACCTTCCAGAAAAAAATCAACTTGAGCGGGCTCTTCTTCATCGATCAGGCGTGTCGTACCACAGTCTGAATTCTCGGTGACAATACGCTGCCAGATATTATACTGGTAATTACCATCACCTATCTTAGTTTCTTTATAATAAAGCTCGTCACTATTGACAAGATCCATCGATGTTTTTATTCTGAAGTTGGCACCAACCGGATTACGTTCAGCATAGAATAAATCCATTGTATAAATCTGACCGTCAACCAGTCCGAGCCTGTCTTTTTCTTTGTCAAGAAGCAATGTATCAGCCGCACGGTCATGCAATCCGCCAAGATCTATAGCAAGCACATCATTGACATAAATCCAGACATCATCATCACCACGAAAATAAAATGCCAGCCCGGCTCCCTCATGATAAATAAACTGCAGGTGCATTTCCATTGTGAAATGGAAATTGTGCATTACCTTGTAGGCATCTTCATATTTAATGTTGTTCGGATTTTTGAAATTATCAAGAACAAAGAAACCACCCATCCAATCGGAATCAAATTCCCACAATCCATCTTCACCTTTCCGGAGTACAAGATCTATACAGGTGTCATTAGTGCTACCGTCCGGGAATGTTATCGTTTTAAACCAGTTCTCAAGCGAATCAGCATTTTTCGTATTGCCCGCCGGGTTTCTTTTGGGTTTATAATCCGGCAACGATAATCTGGGAAGTACCATACCAACAGTTCCACTGCCGGTCATTCCTGTTGGATTATTAAAAAAGCTGATATTATCGAGTTTCCAGTCACGAAAAAGCCCCGAAATCTTTCTGGTTCCACACTCTCCGGTACGCCCGGGAAACGTTGCCGAAATTGAGGGGACTCCATAAGGAAACGGACGAGGGAGGATATAGATAGTATCCTGAGTTGTTGCAATTGATTGTAGATTCATGCCGGCACCATCAGTCATTCCTGTGGCCGAATAGATTTTAGTCTGAAAATAGTCGGCAAACTTTACATTAGACAAATTCTCTACAGAACCGACAAAATAATAACGATACCACCCGCAAAGATTATCCAGCGGACGCATTCGAAGCGGTGGATTATTACCTACAATCATTCGAGGCGAGTTATCAGGCCAGGGATTGAAAATATTTATTACCTTGCTATTGGGAGGAATATCATATACTTGTGGCGGTGTAAGCGTATCGGAAATATAGATCCATAATTCATGGGTGGATTGTGCAAATGGAGCGAACAGACTATCGGCCTGAAGAATAAAAGGGTATTCTACACGCCCCCTCCAGGTATCGTTACCGATCCAGCTCACAAGGTTCATGGAAACACCATGTTTGTCCAGCTCTTTATACGTATAATAAAACCACCCACCCCCCTCAGCGATCATGTTACTGCCCGGATAAAAACCGGCTTCACTGTTTCCCCCAATGCGCAGTGAATCTCTCCGGGTAGCTGAAGTATCTGTACGCCAGGGACTGAGAATATGCAGAGTGAATTCAGCGAATACACTCTGGCTTATCAGCAGCACAAACATCAAAAGACTCATTTTCCTACTCATGAATTCTCCAGACATCAATCACTGTTTTGCACCTGATTTGATAAATATTTTTTGGCAACGAATTAAACATAAATTTAATTATTTATTTCGATAATATACAGATTAATTGCTATATAAGCAATACATATTCATAAATATTGGCAACAGAATGGGGACGGTGGTTCGTACTGCAATAATTAGTTCAGCTTAAGCCGTTTCTGTTCACTCACTCGCTTGAAAAAAGGGCATAAAAGAGGGGTAGATGCAGTAACGTAATTGGTTGAATTGATAAGGGTTAAACCTGATTTCCGCTTTTGGAGCTGAGGAAATCAGGTTTGCGCAATATCCAAGCCTGCGGAAATCAGGATTATTTACCGGTGAATGACAACAGTTTCCGTATTACCATTCCATTTGGCAAAATAGAGGCCTTTTGACAGTCCGGTTAAATCTATACAACTGTATCCTTCGACTGTACGGCTTGTACGAACAAGACTTCCGGTTAGATCATACAGTTTCAACTGATCACTTCCATGCAGACGGATTGTTTTGACATTTCTGATCAGATGTTTTGTCATCATCATTTTTTGATTTTTGTAAACACTTCTGGTTCCTGTTGCTGTCCCGTAAACCACACCGCGACCGTTTGTACCTACAAACACGATACCATACTGACGCATATCACCTGTAATCGCATAATTTATTGAACCGTACTGATGTGCATCATCGTTTATTCTCTGCCATGTTTCACCCTGATCCTTAGACATGAAAATACCGGTCTTATTTGCAACTTTACCAGTAATGTAAACAGCCGGATATGAAGCACCGGAAGCGGCTTTACCAAATCCGATAACATCCGCAACCTGTACTTTTGTTGTATCAATCTGTTTGAAAGTTGCACCACCATCTTCAGTAAACCATAACCCTGATTTTCCTGCCGGAAGCCATACATGCCCTTTAAATCCGG
>JAAZBG010000009.1 GCA_012513915.1 Fibrobacter sp. | reverse complement strand
AGAGAGATATATTCAGGAACATCCTTATGTACCCAATGCGAATGAATACCCAAACTAATTTTTTTATTAAGGAGCAAAACATTTCGAATAGCATCATTGACATCACGGCAAATAACAGTGTCAACCTTCCATGTACCATTCGTTTCAGATATTGCTACCTGAACAAACGATCCATCGGGGGCTGGAACTATGCCATATAATTTTTTCTGCATGTATGACACTACCTGTTAATCAGCGATTCTATTTACCGTTGAATCTGCTTCAGCCGGTACTTGTACATCGATTGTTCGGGTTGTATCGTTCACTGAAGTATCCCCGGATGCTTTGCGGCCTTTACGTTTTTCAGCACGGTCATCATATCTGTCTCTAATGTTTTTAACACCTTTATGAATACTTTTTTCAATATACCCCATATCGTGTACATCGAATTCATCAATTTGTTTCTGCATGTCAACAGCCTCACCTCTTGTAATAATATGAGGTGTAATAAAAACAACAAGATTTGACTGAATCGTTGTTTTCCCGCTATGTCTGAACAGCCCCCCAATAAGCGGCAGGCTTCCAAAAAAAGGTACTTTCTTATAGCTCGTTGATTCCTGATTTTTGATAAGTCCACCAAGAACAAGCGTCTCGCCATCATTGAGTCGAACGGTCGTGGTAATCGCCCTTGATGAAACATTGGGATAGCCCTGAGCATTCGGACGATCGGAATTTGATACATTTGGTGTTATTTCTGCAGTGATCTGACCGCTTTGAGAGATCCAGGGTGTTATGTCAAGCTGTATACCAAACTTGATTGGTTGAAACCGTGATGTCTGGTTTTCACCTACACCAGTCACAACAGTAAAGTACTGTGTCTCACTTACGTCAATTGATGCCTTATTACCATTGAGCGTCATGATTGACGGTTGAGCAAGTACCTTTGCTTTATCCTGTGTTTCGAGCCATCGAAGCGCCACAAAGAAATTATCGGGAAGGTTTTTGAATATTCCCAGATTTCCTCTGCCAAACATATCGTCCCATAAGCTTTTAAAGAACTTCCCGCTCACCCCCAGCTCGGTGTAATCAGATTCTTTATAGGTATTAATTGACGGCGCAGGAGTAATGTTGTACGAGCTGTTTATTTTTTCACTGCTTTTTCCTGCACGCATCCCGAATTCTTTGTTGAGATTACTTTTGAATTCAACAATCACAGCATCAATGCGAACCTGTGGTGTCGGAATATCGATAGTATGAAGAAACTCCCGTGCTGAAACGATATCTTCGGAGGTGCCTGAAATAAGTAATGCATTCTGTTCCTTGATAACACGGATATTAGTCGGCGGGATATCCTTGGGAAGAATTGCCGGGACATTGTCTGCTTTAATATGACGCAGATGGACCAGTTCTGATTTTGACAAGGCTTGCCCGGATGGAGTTGCTGTATTACGATCTCCGACAAGAATAACATCATCCTTTTCAACAAATGTAAAACGTGTTCCACCAAGCAGCAGCGCAAGCGCTTCAGTAAGTGGTACACCGTCAAGCTTCGCGTTGATTTCTGTCTTTATGCTTCCATAGGTGACGATCTCTTTTTCGCTCTGATCAGCAATCGCATTAATGACATCCTCAAGATCTCCATTAACAACATTGATAGACAGAAGGCCATTTTTATAATCAACCTGTAAATTACCGCGGCTTGTCTGGGTTCTTAATCGGGAACCAATACCCGCCTGAGCGCCGGCTGCTTCCAGTTCCACCTGATAGATATTACGACGTCGTACCACCTTGAAACCATTTCCCTCAAGAATAGCTCTCACACCATCATCAAGATCAACCTGAAAAAGTTTTCCCGATACCAGTCCATCAACCTTTGCCCCGGGAATGATACTCATTGCCGTTTTTGATGACAACTCGCGAAGGAATTCCTTGACATTTACATTCTGGACATCAACAGTCAACTTGCCATCAATGTATCGTATGAGATTTTTTTCTTCAGCGGTTGCTTTTTGGATTTTATATACATTCCCATCCTTGATAACTGCAAGGCCCTGTGCCTGAGCAATGCTTCTGAGTCCCTCCATAATCGGCACATCAACAAGATGCAATGTTACTTTGCCACTTACCGCCTGATCAAGAAGAATATTAAGATTATATCCTTTTGATATCATTCTGATAACATCACGAATATCAGTATCCTTGACATCAACAGAAAGCAATTGTTCCCTGCCGGATTCAGGTTTCAATTGCGTTGAATCCTGCGCGGCGACATTCAGTGTTGAACAAACGAAAGTGATCATTAACATTCTGATCAGCGACTTAAACATATACAGTATCCCTTTACGATTCTGATTCCGCCATCTGTAAAGCATCCTCAACAAGCACAACACGAAGGATCTCTTCCGGTGATGTCAATCCGCGCTCCACTTTGGCAATACCATCCTGAATAAGTGTTGTAAACCCGGTTTCCCTCAGCGTTTTGCGAAGTACTGTTTCCGGAGCATTTTCAGCGATAAGTGCTCTTATTGTTTCATTAATTGTTACTATTTCATAGATTCCCATCCGGCCTTTGTATCCGCTCCTGTTACATTTTTCGCAACCCTTTGCATTATAAGAATCTGGTAGACGATAACTGCCAAGCAGTGTATTCCAGCGTGATTTGATATCATCAGACAATTCACTTTTTTCTTTACAATGAGGACAAAGGACACGAACAAGCCGCTGTGCAATGACTGCCAATATTGATGACGATATAAGGAATCCGGGAATGCTCAGGTCGCGTAACCGTGTAACAGCACTGATTGCATCATTAGTGTGAAGAGTTGAAAACACCAGATGTCCGGTCTGTGATGCCTGCACTGCAATCTGAGCTGTCTCATTATCACGAATCTCACCAATAAGAATTACATCCGGATCCTGACGCAATATCGAACGCAGGGCAGTAGCAAATGTTACTCCCGCCTTTTCATTAATCTGTACCTGGTTAACACCATCAAGCTTGTATTCAATCGGATTTTCAATCGTTGTTATATTAATTGCTTTATGACGAATGCGGTTGAGACATGCAAAGAGTGTTGAACTTTTTCCACTACCGGTGGGTCCTGTAACAAAGATCATTCCCTGTGGTTTTTCAACAAGTTCATTGATACGGCTCAGATCTGTTGGTGAAAAACCAAGATTCCGTATCTCCATGAGTGCTTTATCATGTTTAAGGACGCGGATAACGGTTTTTTCACCAAAATGAGTCGGGAGCGTTGACACACGAAAATCATAAACCTGACCATCAGCACTATACCGGATACGACCATCCTGAGGAATCCTTCGTTCTGCGATATCAATATCCGCAAGAATTTTTATGCGGGATGTAAGGGGTGAGAACATCCATTTTGAAACTTCGGTGTGCTGTTTTAGCATTCCATCAACCCTGAACCTGACAACCGCTAAATGCTCTGACGGTTCAATATGAATATCGGATGCCCCGACTTTAATTGCTTCATCGAAAATCAGATTTGCGAGCTTGACAACAGGTTCACTTTCGGTTGTCTGACGTATTTCATCAATCGAAAGCGACTCATCCTCTTTCATCTGTTTTTCATATTCCCGTGAAATCTTTCCGGCGCTATGCTTAAAGACCGAATCCCCTTCAAACAGAATCTTATGTACTCTGTCAATCTCGGAGGGACATGTAAGTACCGGATCAACGACAAGATTACTGCAAACCGCTGCCAGTAACACAATGTCAAAATCAAGCGGATCTGCGATTGCAATACGTAGTGATGTCTCAGTAGAGCTTAGTGGCATGCAACGTTTATCTTTAAAAAGTTCTATTGGAAGTTCCTTTAGAAGTTCTATTGCCACCTGATTCTCAATGCCTGGAAGAAATTCCATGGAAAACTGCTCTGCAAGTGCCTCATAAATGGTTTTTTCAGGAATCTGGCATTTTTCTGTCAGCACAGCACCAATACGTACACCTGTATGCCTGGCAATTGACGCAGCCTCATCAAGAAGCGCACTGTCAATCTGAACCATACTTTTAAGTATTACGCCAAGTTTACGTATCATTCATTTTCTCTACTGATTAAAAAACACTAAATCATACCATCATGTTCTGATATAAACATAATTGACACAACAGTAAAGCATCAGACCGGAATTAAACCAGCCTGAACAAACATTTTATAAATATATAACATTACCAGCAATCAGACTAAATGGTGTGTGCATAAAATAACATTTTTGAGTGAACACTGAAAGAGGAATTACTTTTTTCCGGAAGTCTTAGCTTTATTAAAATAAAGTTTTTCAAAAAAAACAAGCGATTTAAACATCCCGGAATCCTGCGATATTTCGGGATCACGTTTTGGATTAGTCAATTCTTTTTTTTGCCAGTTCTTAAGTTCATACGCCAGCTCTTTTGCAGCAATTCGCAAACTGACAATATATTCCATAGATGCGCACCAGGTTCTTATCCTGTCTTCAGTTTTGGATGATGTCAACGATATATCATACAGCTTTTCATCAATTTTAGCACCTAAAGGTACATCATCACTTCCTGCTTTCGCCATAAGCATCATGTAATAGAAACCGTTCAGAAAATTTGGAAAGAACGCATCAAGGTAAAGACATTTTCCCCAGTTTTCGTTCCGCAGATCCTTTTCAAATTGCTCAAGAGTAGTGATAAGACCAGTACAAACCTTATTAATCTGAGCCGCCTCAAAATCCGTTATCATATATGCTTTATACTCTGGTTCCCTGTACACCTTCTTTTCCTGTCCGTTTCTTCCAACCTTAACAAACATATCATCGGTTTGAGTTAGTACATAGAAATCGTCTGACTTGTCGAAAAAGATTCTCACTCTTGAACACGTTTTTGAGTCCTTTTCAAAACCGATTGATATTTTCGGGATAGCCAGATTGTATGGTACGCGAGTGGAAAAATCAGATGAGTATGCAAAAAAAGAAAAAACTGCAAATACTTCAGCTGAAAGAATCAACGTCGGTATATGCAGTTTTAATTTCATAAAAACCCGCCTCAGAAACAGTAAGTACACCGCACTGAAAGGGTTATTGTTTTTCAGGAGTAACCTTTCAGGCCTCTTCCGCAATCAGAAGGATCTGAGTGTCAAGTTTTAAATTCAGTTTCTCTCCAGGAATAACTTCATGATCTTTAACAAGCTTAAGACGGACAAACGAGTCCATTGGCTCTAAAACGATCACAATTGCTACATCTGAAGCCACATCATTCAAGACCGTTGGCATCCCGTTTGAATCGAGAACCAGACCATCTTTAGGAAGTGTTACACTAAACCAGACCTCAATTTGAAGTGCTTCTGCCATCTTTTTAAAGCAGGCAAAATCATCCTTCGTGATCTTAGAAAAGTCATACCCATCAATGATAACACTATCTGCAGTAAAATGCCCGTCTTTTATCATTGATTCGATGCTTTTGTTAACCTGATCAGCACTTACACCATCCTGGCGAAAGTTCATGATCACACGATTTCGTATGATATCATCATGAACATCCATAGCGTTATCAAGCTTATACCGTTTTGCAATCTCTTCAAAAATATCTTCATACCAGGCCACAATATGACTTGTGTCAGTTGAAAACGACACATGGATCACATTTTTTTCCTGAAAAAGCTTATCTGTTGCAAGATGCACAAGACATGCGGTTTTCCCGATGCCTTTACACGCCGCAATTACACCAATATTGCCTTTACCGACACCACCGTGCGTTGATTTCTCAAGAATGCGCAGTGGACTTCTCGTGTTGAGCTCTTTACGGATCATCGTGCGGTCTCCTTTGTTAGGCTTACTTCTTGGCTTCGTTTTTCTTTTTCTCTTCGTACTTCTTCTTAAGCTCATCAGCCAGAGCGTTTGGTACTTTACCGTACTTACAGAACTCCATGCTAAATTCAGCTTTTCCCTGTGTCAAAGACCGCAACACAGTTGAATAACCAAACATTTCGCTAAGAGGAACTTCTGCGTCAACACGTGTGAAATTTGCCTCTTCAGTAGTACTTACAATGATACCACGGCGCTGGTTTATAGAACCCAAGATATTTCCCTGAAATTCAGTCGGTCCCTCAACAGATACCCTCATAATCGGTTCAAGAATTTCCGGTTTTGCCTTCTCGAATGCCTGCCAGAATGCACCGATAGCTGCCTGCTGGAAAGCGATGTCTGATGAGTCAACCGGATGGAATGATCCGTCATCGATGGTAAGTCTAACCCCAACGATCGGGAAACCGATAATCTTTCCTTTTGGTACGCACTGTTTGAAACCTTTATCGCATGATGGAATATATTCGTTTGGAATCACACCACCTTTGATATTGTCAACAAACTCATAATCTTTGTCGACATTTGGCTCAAGAATACCGGCAACCCGTCCGTACTGACCGGATCCACCAGTCTGCTTTTTATGAGTATAGTCAAAACGTGCAGACTGAGTAACTGTTTCGCGATACGCCACCTGAGGCATACCGGTTTCAAGCTCAATCTTGTACTCTCGCTTCATACGTTCAATATAAATTTCAAGATGAAGCTCTCCCATACCCTTAATAATAGTTTCATTTGATTCCTGATCAACAAACGTACGGAAAGTAGGATCTTCCTTGGTGAATCTGTTAAGTGCCTTTGAAAGGTTATCTGCAGACTTTTTGTCTTTCGGTTTAATCGCAAGAGAGATAACCGGTTCAGGAACAAACATGGTACTCATTGCATAGTTCATACCGTTTTCGGTAAATGTATCACCTGATGCACAGTCAACACCGAAGAGCGCAACGATATCACCACAACCTGCGTAATCAATATCTTCCATTGAATTTGAATGCATCCGGATAAGACGCCCAACCTTGAAACGTCTGCCGTTACGGGTATTAGTCAGTTCAAGTCCTTTTTTGATAGAACCCTGATAAACACGAATATAGGTAAGCTGGCCGTACTGTCCATCCTCAAGTTTGAAAGCAAGACAGATGCAAGGTTCATCGCTGCTTGGAATGATAGGAACTTTTGCTTCGTTTTTATCAAGATCAAGCGCATGGTAATCAACCTCTGAGGGATCCGGAAGATAGTTGAGAACACCATCAAGCAGGAGCTGGATTCCCTTATTTTTATAAGCAGAGCCACAGAATACCGGTGTAAGTTCGAGTGAAAGTGTACCTTTACGGATTGCATCACGAATCTGCTTTTCAGTCTCGGTTCCCTCAAGGTATGCTTCAGCAAGCTCATCGGAATACATCGAAACTGCATCAAGCATGATATCACGATACTCTTTGGCCTGGTCAACGAGATCTGCCGGAATTTCCTCAATGCGGATATCATCACCACTTTTACCATCAAAGTAGTATGCCTTCATGGTAACGAGGTCAACAACACCTTCAAGTTTATCCTCAAGACCGACAGGTATCTGAACCATAACAGCATTATGACCAAGTTTTTCGCGAAGCTGATCTTTTACGCGGAATGGATTTGCACCGGAACGGTCACACTTATTTACAAATGCAAGACGAGGCACATTATATCTTTTTAACTGACGATCAACAGTAATTGACTGAGACTGAACACCACCGACAGAGCACAATACAAGAATAGCACCATCAAGCACGCGCAATGCACGTTCAACTTCAATTGTAAAGTCAACGTGTCCCGGAGTATCAATGATATTGATATCATAATCTTTCCAGGTTACGTTGGTTGCTGCGGAAGCTATAGTAATACCGCGCTCACGTTCGAGATCCATTGAGTCCATTGTTGCACCAACGCCGTCTTTACCTTTAACTTCATGAATAGCGTGGATTTTCTGACAGAAGTACAGGATACGCTCGGAAAGCGTTGTTTTCCCGGAGTCAATGTGTGCGCTGATTCCCAGATTGCGCATTTTGGTAAGATTCGTCGCCATAAACAGTAAAACCTCTCACTTGAAATAGCGTTTCATGTACATTATATGATAATTGTTCATCCCTGTGCACCACATTTATTGCTTTGATCGGTAGATTCTGAATGGTACAACCATATTTTTGATTCAGCTGTACAACATTGATTCAGCAGTACCTTACAATCATTTGCTGCGAAATACTTTTTTGCCGATAATGGCAAATTGCAGAGTCAGCAACAAGGGGTACAACAATGGCCGAGTAATATAATAAAATTTTTTGGAATTGGGTAGTTTTTTTCTATTTTTTCTTTAATTAGTGTGTAGTTTTCTACCACCAGAGTGCAATATCCGGATTTGAAAACCACCAGTTACTTGTTATTTGCAGCACTCTTTTCCGACGTCTGCTCCTCAGGAATTCTTACAAAAAACATGAGCGCCATTGCGGGAATTGTTGCAAAGAGACCTATTACAAACAGATTCATATACCCCATTTTCTCAACAATAATTCCTCCGAATCCGCCGAAAATTGATGAAAAAACTGACATAAAAGCGGAGCCAATGGCATAGTGTCCGGCTTTAAACTCTTTTTTGCACGTTTTTAAAATGTAAACAATCAGTACAGCATTTCCTAAACCTGCAGCAATCTGCTCATAACAGTATACAGCACTGATAGTAATGAGACCTGAAAGATGTGGGACCGCCTTGCCATCAACCATGACTGTTGCCAATGGATGCGCCCAGGCAAGCCATATATACGCTGCAATATTTACATTCATGATTAGGGTAAGCGGCCAGATAGCTTTTTTTAACCCGACTTTTTTAATCCATAAACCACCAATTGTCGTACCTGCGATAGAACCAACAAGGCCGATAAGTCCTGTCATCCATGCAAGCTGATCATTTGACACCATCAGGTACCGTTTCAAAAACGGAGTACCCATCGAAAAGATTATCTCATCACCTATTTTATAAAAAATTATAAAGACAAGGCTAAGCGCAACCAGTGGCCGGGACTGAGCAATTAAAAAAGTAAGCATGGCGAGTAGTCCATACGCCAGAGCCTGGACATAACTTAGCTTACAGGCAACCAGGATAATTGACAAAACTACAAATGCACCGATACCGCTTAACAGTGCTATTTTGGTACGTTCAACTGAAATCTCGAGATATGATGAAAACGAATGCAGAAAATCCTGATAAACTTTTTTTGCTGATGAAACACTTTTTGTCCGGGTCTCAAAATCAGGCAATGCAACAACATGAAACAACGTAAACAGCCCCATAATAAGTGCTGCTGCTCCAAATCCGTATGCCCATGCAACATACATGACTTTCATGCCTGCTGCCGTAGAAATATCAACGATCCCATCTGGTAGTGTTTTGATTGCAGCTGATTTTGAATACATTCCGACAGCGTAAATAATGCCAAATTTAGCAACAATCAGTGCAATACGATAAGCAAAAACACGATACCCTGTATATGCAGCCTGTTCTTTTTGGTTCGGTATCCCTTCTATATAGTAACCATCAATAACGATATCATTTGTTGCAGCCACAAACGCAAACGCAACAAAAAGTACAACAAGAATTGATGTCGATAATACAGGGTCACTATTATTACTGCTGGAAAAACATATTACTGCAACCGCAGCGGTTAACAACGTAATAATGGACTGAATCGCGATCATCCATGTACGTTTACTGCCAAAAATATCAACGAGTGGAGCCCATAAAAATTTCAGATTCCATGGAATTCCTAAAAAATTAAGATATCCGAGATACCGCTCTTTCATGCCGATATCGGTGAAAAACACAGATGACATCATGCGTACAATAGCAAATGGAAATCCTTCAGTAAAGTAGGTTGTAAAACACCAGACATTGGGCTTTGCTTTTCCTTTTACTCTATCAACCGGAGCTGTTGTTTCATTTACATTTTCAGTCGTTTTCTCTGTTTCATCCGACACGTTCTATCCTTGCATGCTTTCAGTGCAGCTTATCGCCGTCTGAAATACCGTTTAAGATCTGCTTTCAATTTCTGATCAAAATCCACAATCTGTTTCTGAATAAGAGAATCCTTAACACAAAGAGAGTCAATAGCAGTAACTGTTGAATCGATCCTCCCTGAAAGCGCTTCCGTTTTCAGCCCAAGCATTTCATCATTAGAGATTGCTTTCTCGCTAAATAATGTAAATTCCGACTTTGTAGCTGCTGCATTGACACGAATCACAAGCTCATCAAATTTACGATCAACATACCGTTTTCCGATGTACAACGACGAGCCGATTAACAATATAAATCCCACACTGACAATAAACAACCCGAGAGGAAAAGGTTTCTTCTCCTTCTCAACATTTTCGATCAGCGCATGAAATGCATGATTATTGTGTGATCCTTCATCTGATATATCCTTTCCGGCAACAGTATCAATCTGTTGTTCGAAAACGCACTCTGTTGCATCCTGATTCCAGTGTTCTGCAGCATACCACACGGCATTACCCTGAGGATCATTAGACAGCGTAACAAACTGAATTTGATTAAGATACAAAAGCGCATCATTCGTGTACTGTTCATCAAATTTTAAATGGTAAGCGATATCAGATGTTTCAAAGTAGTGGTTATTATTCTTCCTCAGAAATTGAATTATTCTCTGAAGTTTATCATCCATGTACTCCTGCCCTATAAAAAAATGTACACTTATTCCCGTACCGTGAAAATAATCGATGTTGGTATTTAGTATAATAAATAATTACTACTGACCGTTTCTTACATAAAGAAAAACTATCCGGACTTTTTCATTGTTATTTTTTAAAGGTTCAAACCGGAAATTTACTTTTTTAGGATTACTTTTTTGTGGAAGCTGCAACATTGATGAAAACTCTGTTACTACCGCGTCTTTTAGTGCAGTAACAATAAATGTCTTGAAAAAATGCTCGTTCGGCTCCTGTTGTTCAATCGCATCAAAACTATACATATCCTGACGCACATCAAACAACTCAAGTGCATTTTGATTCAACCTGAAATGCTTCTTTTCCATATCAGCAAGAATAATTGGCTGTGCATTATTTCTGAAAAGTGAATCCATTGCACGGAAACTCAAACCAGTCCGGTCGGCCCGAAGATCATCATATTTGCGAATCTGATCTGCAGACTTATTAATCAACGAGGTCAGTTCCGAAATTTCATCCTTAATCCAGTGGATATCCTTTACTCCGCAACTGTAGTCATTTGCCAGAAGTCTGCGAAAAAAGTGACGCAACCTGATTACATAACGAAAAACTCTTACCGAAAGATATATCCAGATTGCAATAGTAAGTATGAATAAAAAAGGAATTATTTTTTTTCCGGGGCCGGTATCAAAAGAGTCAAACAGACATACTATATAACCGGTAAAACTAAGAATCAAAAGGACAATCCAAAGCTGCCAGATCTTAATGGTACATTTCAACAAATATCCTTTAAACATCATTAATCACCCTCTTGAGAACCTGTCGATATCACGATTTGCACCCGCCACAATAAGGACAACATCATCAGTCAGTTTTTCATCAGATGATGGCACATTGTCAATTGATTCTTTAAGAATTCGTTCCCCGAGGTCATCAATTGCAGGTACAAAGCGTTTTAATGCAACGACGTTTATTTTGTGTTTTTCTCTGAGGTTGATTTCACGGAGTGTTTTTCCAACATACACGTCAGGAAGTTTGATTTCTGCAATGCTGTGCCCCTCTGACAACGGAATATAACGTCCGACATTTGCAGATGCGAGCGTTTGAGCAATAGTAATACCCATTTCCTCTTCAAGATTGATAATATCATCAACTTCAAGTGTCTTTAATATTTCAAGCTGTAGTTCCGTAATAGCACGTGCCCATATTTTCTTCACCCCAAGCTTCTTTAGTAAAAGCGTTGTCAACAGATTTGCTTCAACATCTTCACCGATACATACGACAGCGACATCGACATCACGAATTGCGACAGATTCCAGTGCTGCCTTGTCTGTGGAGTTTAACGTAACAGCATACGCCACAGACTCCTTGATCGCTTCAACTCTCTCCCTGTCTTCATCAATAGCGATCACCCTCGCTCCCCGTTCTGTTAGTTCACGAGCAACGGTACTCCCGAATTTTCCTAATCCGATTACAGCAATACTTCTCATGTTGGTACCCTCCTACCCGATCATCACGCGTTCTTCCGCATATGTATATTCTGCCTTATAACGATGCATTACCAATGCATATCCAATTGTCAACAACCCCAGTCTTCCGGCAAACATCAGAATCATAATAAAAATCCGGCCGACTGACGTAAGTTCGGGTGTAATCCCGGTTGACAAGCCAACCGTTGCACCTGCACTCATCACTTCAAAGACGATTGCAATCGGAGGCTGATTTTCAGTTACCAGCATAGCCATAGTAAACACACTCAGCAAAATTACATAGAATAGCAGCAGCGTTATTGCTTTTTGTATAGTTTCTGATGGAATGGTTCTTTTTAAAATTTCCACATTTCGATGTTCGCTCTGATGTATGCCGCTGATCATTGTTCTCCATAATACAGCAAGTGTTGTCATTTTAATACCACCAGCAGTCGAACCAGGAGCACCTCCTATGAACATTAGTATGATCATGAGAAACAGTGTTGCAGGAGTCATAACGCCAATATCACACGTTGTAAAACCTGCTGACCGGGTGGTGACAGATTGAAACAATGCAGCCATTACTATTTCTATACCACTTGAAAACTTATATACAGCAGTATCCAATGCAAGTATACCAAGTGCTCCAAAGACGGTAAGCAGCACAGTCATTCCAATAACAATCACAGTCTGTATACGCAGCCTTGGACGTAAGCGGGAATCCTTCAGTCGCATACTGACAACGCCTGCAATGTCCATCACAGCCATAAATCCAATACTGCCTGCGATTATTAATACCATAATAACAATAGTCGTCACATAATCCGATGAAAAGCTGCTAAGGCTGTCACTGAATGTGGAAAATCCCGCATTACAGAATGCAGAAACAGAATGAAACACTGCATGGTATGCAGTTTCACCAATTGAACCAAATCGCGGATACCATTGGACAGCAAGAACAACTGCACCGGCTGCTTCTACAAAAAGTGTCATTTTTATAATAAATCGCATGGTCCGTACTGCACCGGTGAGTTCATCTCTGTTAAGTACATCATGCATGACAATCCGGTGTTTGATATCCACTTTTCTTCCGAGCATTACCACAAGAAATACTGAAAAAGTCATTATTCCAAGCCCACCCAGCTGGATTAATGACAAAATAACAATTTGTCCGGCCCTGCTGAAATGTGTTGCCGTATCATACACGGTAAGCCCCGTAATACAAACTGCCGACGTAGACGTAAAAAAAGCATTAAGTAATGACACACTTTTTCCCGGAAGACAGGCGAACGGTTGTGCCAATACTACTGCACCGGAACATATAACAATTAAAAAGCTGCTTATCATCAGCCAGGCTGGTTTGAATTCATTTGACGAAACAAGTGTGATGTGACGTGTTCTTGTTACCAGCATAATGAGTATTATCGCCAGCATGGACAAAACAGAAATCTGATCCATCTGCTTTTCGGTGAGTAGTCTCAGAAGCGGAAAAATAGCTGCAAGTTCAAACACATATTTTTTTAACGCAAGCCTTTTATCGGGTGATACAGCAATTCTGACACAAGAATCCGATAAAAACAGTATCAAGATCATTATGTTAATGACAACAGAATACTTGGTGAGAAGTAATGGGTACCTGGCAGTTTCGAACACTATTAAAAATAGCGATAATGCAGCAACACATCCAGTTATCCAGTTAGAATACCAGTTAATCAAATCATAAAAATTCTTATTGCCATGCAAACTCATTAATCTGCTGCCGTCCTGAATTTCGCATGGAACTCAATCATTAGAATCATTAGGGATATATAGATTAAGTGCAGAATGTAAGGCAACGAAATTAGAATACAAATGGACAGACTGCAGGAATGAAGCCATACTAAGAAACGTAACAAGTGTTTGAATGTGCATCAGTTAGAACAATAAGTTGAGCAGGTCATAACGTAATAATTAAGCATATAAATCTTCTGCCGGATGCATCATTTTTAATGACCGGACAAGTATTGCTATATATATTATCAAACATATATTATAATACATACAGGTTGATGATTTACATTTTAAATTTTTAATTTGATAGAACGGTTGCATCCCGGAGAATAAATAATGCATTGTAAACTATCTGTAGTGATTATGCTGCTATTGCTTTTAAGTTCAATTGCTTATACCGCTCCCAGGGAAACACCAAAGACTTATATCAAGCAGGAAACTATTGATACAACTGTTATGAAAGGCTTTTATGTGCTCACCGAAGCGGCATCACTTGCCGGTGTTGGTTTCCGACAGCAGGAAGCAATACAGACTGCCAGGCGACTTGCAAATGATTTAAAGAGAAAAGCCAAGGGTGATCCCAATGAACGGTACATTCTCTGGAAAGTAAATGAACTTGAGGAGCAGATTTACCTTGAGGAGCGCGAATTACAGTTACAAAAACAGCAGCAGGGTCAAATTACTGTTAATAATTTAATCGCCAGGTATAATACAGAGGTCGGAAAGGCACGTCCCGATTTCGCAACACTGAAAAAACTCCACACCCAGATAGGTACCCTTGATCCTGCCAAAGGGAATGAAATTGCAGATTCTTACAACAGCCGCTATCGTTCTATTTCACGTGAAGTTATCTATTCAATTGAAAAATGTGTTCTCGCCGGTAATGATAGCAAAGCAAGGGAGGAACTCGGCTATTGTTTACGCAACAAGAATTACCTGTCAATCAGCAATACGCAATATTATCAGATCGAAAGCCGTGTTGACGGACTCTCTAATGCATATAGTGAAAAACCATTGATAGAAAAGGAAACAGACAGCGCTGAAACAGCAATCCGTTTAAACCGTTTCGGAAACGCACGTACGCTCTTATTCTCCGCTGAATACAGACTGAAAAATGTAATGCAGTATTTTCCTCAGGCTACACGTAACCAGCTCTCTGCAAGAATCCATAAAGTAAACCGGCGCTTCGCACAAAAGGAAGACTCACTTGTAAATATCAATATATCAATACTCAATAAAGATGGTATCAAAGCTGCTGATGAATATCTTCAAAAGACACTCAAAGTATATGGCATCTCCAGAGAAAAAACGGCATACGTTGACAGCGTAATACTCATGGTTAAATCACCTGATAAAAAAACTGTTATGGCTGGGGAACTTGAAAAGTTATCTGAAGCGGAAACCGGAGTATCTCCACAGTCATCACTGATGCTTGACGATATAAAAGAACTTGCGCGGGCAAAAGCGCAGGCAAAGGCAGATAGTATACGTCAGGCTGAAGAGCAAACACTGCAGATACTCATCGCAGAGAGACTTAAACGTGACAGTATTCTGGCTGCTCAAAGGGATGCAGAAGTAATTGCTTTACAGAAAGATCAGGATCGTGCAAATGCTGTTACAATGGAAATCTACACCCTGCTTGACCAGAATAAGCTGACTGATGCCGAAAACAGGTTCCGTTCAGTTCAGGATAAGTTAAAACAGCATCTCCCTGCAGAAATGTATAATGTACTTGAGCTCTCTATCAAAGCTGTACGTGAACCCGCAGAATCGAAAGGCGTTTCGTATATAACACCAGTAATCACTCAAGTCAATCAGGTTTCAACATCATCACAACCGCAGTCAGAATCAGATTCCATTAAGAGAAATCAGGAACGGGCGCAGAAAGAGATTCTGATTATCTATAATATGATTGAAAACAACCAGTATCAGAACGCATATAACAGATTCCAGTCAATCCGGGGACCTCTCCAGAAATTCCTTCCTGCAGAAGCATTTGAAGTACTCGAGATGACTGTCACTCAGGCATTAAGCAGCAATTGATTCTTAACATATTCAATCCTGCCTGCATATGAACAGATGTTCAACGCTGCTGTTTTTTATTATTTTCTTTCCTTACGATCTTTTTATTTCTCTGCTATTTTGAATAAAATAGCATGCTATTACATTGTAATATATTGATTTTCTAACATTTACAGGCATGCTTAGTCAATGTGCCTGAGTATTGGGGTTTTTTGTGAAAGAATTAATTGTCGGGTTGCTTTCAGGTGTTATTGGTGACAAATTGTCCCGTGATGATATTTCAAAGCTTATCGAAATACCGCCATCTGATGATTTAGGTGACTTTTCTTTTCCTGTATTCAGCTTATCCAAAGTCTTCAGGAAAAGTCCTGCGGTCATAGCCGAAGAGATAAAAGCCGCTCTTGTATTACCGTCATCAGTAGAAAAAATTATCATCGTTTCAGGATATATTAATTTCTACATGAATAAGCAGATAATGGCACAGCAGTGTATCGACAATGCTACGGCACCTGATTATGGCAAACTAAATAAACGCGGCACAGTCATTGTAGAGTTTGCATCACCGAACACAAATAAACCGCTGCACCTTGGACACCTTCGCAACATGTCAATTGGAGAAAGCGTTTCAAGACTACTGACATTTTGCGGTTTCAATGTTGTTCGTACATCAATCAACAACGATCGCGGTGTTCACATCTGTAAATCAATGCTTGCCTATAAGGAGTTCGGTAACAACACAACACCTGAATCTGTCAATAAAAAATCCGATCATTTTGTTGGTGATTATTACGTTGCATTCAGCAAAAAAGCTGCTGAAGATGAATCATGGAATGAACAGGCACAGGAGATGCTGCGGCTTTGGGAGGCCGGTGATGAACCCACTGTTGCACTATGGAAAGTAATGAATGCGTGGGCTCTTGACGGATTCAGAGAATCGTACAGGCTTTTTGGTATTAAATTTGACAAAGAATACTACGAAAGCCAAATTTACAAATTCGGAAAAGAGATCATTCTCGAAGGACTTGAGAAGGGAATTTTCACCAAACGTGCTGATGGTGCGGTGATTGTCAACCTTGAGGACGAAAAGCTTGGAGAGAAGGTACTGCTCAGGCCGGATGGTACATCGGTGTATATCGTACAGGATATTTTCCTTGCAGTTCTTAAAAACAAGGAGTACAACTATGACCAGTCGCTCTATGTTGTCGGTAATGAACAGGAGTACCATTTCCAGGTTCTTATTGCAATATTTCGCAAGCTGGGGTATCCGATTGCCGACAAAATAAAACATCTTTCATATGGAATGGTTGAACTCCCGGAAGGTCGGATGAAATCCCGTGAAGGAACTGTTGTCGATGCTGATGATCTCGTTAAAGAAACACAGTCACTTGCTACCGAGGAACTGAAAGAACGTTATACATTGACACAGGAAGAGATGAATGACCGCAGCCTTAAGATTGCTCTTTCGGCAATTAAATATACACTGCTGCGAATTGACATCCTTAAGAACATGATGTTTGATCCAAAGAAAGCTATCAGTTTTGAAGGCGATACCGGGCCCTATCTTCTTTACAGTTATGCAAGGGCAAGTTCGATCATTCGTAAATCGACAGCAACAACCCCTGTTGCAATAGGCTTCCTTAATGCATCTGAAGTTAAATTAATTAAAAAACTTAATTACTTTTCTTCATCAGTGAATTTTTCATATGAGAAACTGTCACCATCCGTAATCGCAAACTATGCATTTGAACTTGCACAATGTTTCAATGAATTCTACCATGGTTGTAAAGTAATCGGTTCGAACGAGGAATCATTTCGTATTCAGCTTGTCAAGTCTTTCCGTAGCGTTCTCGGTAACTGCCTGTGGATATTGGGTATCGATTCGATTGAAGAGATGTAAGTTTTGGCTCAGGCCTTTCCTCTCCATACGTAAAGGAGAGGAGGGTGTGACTAAAGTCATCCTGCGAATGCCTGGCAATCAAGTGCTATTCTATCTTCCACTGACACGTGCAATAAGTGTTGTTATTTCAGGGAAATCAGAACGGCGGCGTTTTACTTCTTTGAACATTTCGAGAGCGGTAGCGTAATCTCCCATTCCTTCATAGGCTTTTCCCATGTCAACCATATACTGACAATTTTCCGGGTCCCCCCCCATTGCCTTGCCAAAATATTCAATCGCAGCAGCATAATCATTTGTCCGCAATGAATACCGCCCGAGTGCAGCCTGCATTTCCGTATTGTCAGGTGGCAGCGTTGCAAATGCCGTCTCCCAGGCTTTGAATGCAGCTTCGATCTGTCCCCGTGCTTCAAGAAGTTCACCTTTTGCAAGGGAAATCCACCCGCTATTGTCTGTTGCCACACGCGCTGCTACATTATTAAATGCATCAAACTGCCCGGTAATAATGTAACTGTGAAGAATCCTGTACCATGCTTCCATGTTCTGGGGACGTTTCTGAATCACTGCTTCCCAGGCATTGCGGGCCTGTGCTTCTCTGCCGAGTATTGAAAAAATATGCCCGATTTTCATTGCAACAGTTTCAGAAAAACCAACCATCGAATTTGCAGCCTGATAATTTTTCACCGATTCATCAAAATTACCCTTCTCGTAGTATAGATCCCCAAGAAAAAAGTAACACTGACCACAACTGTTATCAACCTGCACAGCCCGCTCAAGCATCTTTATTGCAATATCAGTGTTACCAGTTGCTTTCATGACAAAACCGGACCATTTTAAAATTTCCGGATCACGTGTATCAGGCACAGCAATGCTTTTAACATACGGAACAGCATCAGAAAATTTATTTGTCCTGTAAAGAGCCTGAACAAGGAGCGTTTTGTTTTTAACATCAGGCTTAGTCTTGACAGAACGGGTAAGATAGGTAACCGCGTCAGCAGGCTTGTTGGATGCGAGCAGCATTTCACCAAGTTTTTGCGTTGCATCGGGGTGTGATGGTGCAAGACCAAGGGTTTGCCTGAGATAATCCATTGCTTTAACCGTGTCCCTGCGTGAATCAAAATAGAGATACACCTGGTAGTAGACATCAGGATTCTTTGAATCACATCCAAGAGCGCTGCGAAGCTGCCCGCCGACAAGTTCCTGTTTGTTCATTCGCGCGTAAATATCCGCCAGCTTCAGATGAATATCGATCTGACATCGTTTAAGTAATGTTGCTTCTTCATAAACATTTGCGGCATCAGTATATTGTTCATCAGCATACAGCATATCTCCAAGCTGTTTGCGCACATCAAAGTTGGTTTTATCAACAGCACTAAGATTCCGTAACGCATTTATTACCGATTTTTTATCACCGCTCGCACTGTAACTTGTTGCAAGGAGTGTGATTATCTCTTTGTCATTCTTTTGATACTCAAGTGCTTTTTCAAGATGCGGAACGGCTTTTGTTTGATCGTCAAGTTTCAGTAGTGAAATACCCAGCATCTTACGAACTGAATAATTGTCAGATCCGGAACGTAATGCTTTTGTAAATGCATCGGCTGCATTTTTATAATCTTTTTTATTGTATGCATATGTACCGAATTCGTTAAGTACTGCAGTATCACTCTCAGATGCTTTGAGATACTTTGTAAACCCTTCAGTTGCAACAGTCTGATTGTTCTGCAGTACTGCAGAACGACCAATTATCAGATTCAGTTCATTCGGTGCATGTGCAAATGTCAGCGCTTTTCGTGCATGCACGATAGCGTTTGTATAATTCTTTGCCTTAAAGTAAAGTTCTGCAAGTTTCCCGCTTATTACACCATCTTTATTATTCGTTTTTGATATAATCTCATAATGTGCAATCGCATTTTTATACTGTTTTAATTCCACAAGAATTTCTCCAAGCCGGACACCATACTTCTGATGATTATTTGTCAACGTTGCATATTTTTTATACATATTCGCAGCCTGATCAAGTGCTC
Source organism: Fibrobacter sp. (assembly GCA_012513915.1). Taxonomy (GTDB): domain Bacteria; phylum Fibrobacterota; class Chitinivibrionia; order Chitinivibrionales; family Chitinispirillaceae; genus JAAZBG01. The sequence goes on along the minus strand of JAAZBG010000009.1, from coordinate 16,710 downwards.
CATTCTTGTCGGAAGCAACGGCACTTAATTCTGCAGCCCACACTGATGATGGATGTTTTTTAACCATTGCAGATGTATAGGATATTACCTTTTTGTATTGCTGTTTATTGCTGAATGATTCTGCAAGAATGCGCAACATAAGCGTGTCAAGCTTCACCACCGGAATGGTACCAGCGGCATCAATAACAGCTCCGTAATTTTTCGACCGGTGTTCAAGTCGTGCCAGCAGTAAAGATATTTCAGCATTGGCAGTATTCTTTTTCAGAAATGCGGTGCATACATCTTTTGCCTTGTCATACGCACCAGTTTTTTCAAACATTGCAGCAGCGCTGATCGCCCGGTCTTTATACTTAACGTTATTGAGATCATACAGTTTGAAATGGACATCTGCTGCAGCACTGTCTTTTTTCAATGTGACAAGTATTGCACCAAGTTCCAGCAGTGCCCGCTCATTTGATGGATCAATGGATACACATTTCTGAAATGCAATCGCCGCATCTTTTGTAGCATTAAGCCCCTTGAATCCAAGTCCAAGACGATAATACAGATCCGGTTCTGCATTTCCAAGTGAGGCAGCCTTCTTTACATACACTGCTGCTCCGGGAGCATCTTTCAACTGAAGTGAAATAATTGCCAGTTTATAAAGTGCAGATGCATCTTTCGGATCTTTGGCAACTATTGCTGCATACGCATTTTTACTATCCTGCCACAATGATGATTCAAATGAAATTTCAGCGATCTTTTTTAATACTGATACATCAGATTTATTTGATGCATATTCCTTTTTGTAATACTCGTAACTCCTGGCCTTGTCACCCTGCCCATAGTACTTGTCTGCAATAGTCAGATACGCACCGGGAATGGTAACCTTCTGCAATGCCAATTCGTTAAGCAATTTCACCGCTGCATCTGTATCAGCCAGTGCAAGCTGAATTTTAGCAAGTCCGATCTTACATTCTGTCTTGTTGGCAAGTGATGGTAGTGCTTTGTTGAGCAGCGGTAAAGCCTTCACATATTGCTTTGAATCAACGTAGAGCAAACCAAGTGCAAGCATTACCTTTGGATCAGTAATGCTTTCTCCTCTATTGGCAACTTCAAGATGTCCCATTGCCTTATCATTTTCTTTACGTGCATATTCAAGCATACCAAGTTCGCGGTTTAATACCGGATGCTGAGGATAACGCGGTTCCATTTTTCTTAAGAGATCAAGTGACTTTTGTGCATTTCCGCTCGCCTTGTATGCCTGCGCAGCATTAATTGCCAGATCTATGTTTTCCGGAGCAACAAGCAGCGCCTTTTCATAGTATTTCGATGCCTCAGCAAACGACTTTCTTGACAAGTATAAGTCACCCAGAAATGCAAGCGGAGCAGGATTCTTTTTGTCAAGCTGTGTGGCGCGGACAAACGCTTTAATTGCTTCATCCTTTTTTTTCTGAATCAGATGACTGCGCCCAAGCTCAACAAATATCGCAGCAGTCGGTTTGTGTGCCTTGAGAAAGCGGTTACATGCGTTACCGGCATCAACACCCCGTCCCTCATCGTTACATTTACGTGCATAATTTAAGAGTGCAATTGCATTATCCGGATCAACCGACAAAATCTGTTTGAAAATATTCTCCGCCTCTGTAGTCTTCTTCAGTGCCTGGGCAACAAGTGCTTTCTCTACAAGAAGATCGGCTTTTCGAATACCACGTTGCTCTGCAAGAGAAATAACACTCTGAGCATTATCAAACCTTCCGGCTTTGCGGTTAACACGAATTAACGGCACATAGACATTTAGATACTCAGGAAATGTCTGATTGACAACCTTAAACGCCTCTATTGCATCGACGTTGAGTCCTGCATTTTCAAAGATAAAACCTCCATACCAAAAAGCAAGAAGCATGGGTCGATCTTTCGAACAGATCATCCTGAAATTATCAACAGTCTGAGCATTATCTGGTGTGGATGAAAATCTGGAATTAAACAGATACTCACCAATGATTTTCATATTTTTAATGTTTTCACTAATGATCGGGAAACGCAGGAATCTTGCCAATTCAGGACCCGTGGTGATTTTGAGCGATTTAATCAGGTCACCGATAATACCATCAATCTCCACACCGATTTTTTGAATATTAAATGAACGCTCAATGGTTGCAACAGTATTACCATCTTCTATTGAAACAACTTCAAGATAATACTGTACATTACGGCCACCAGAAAATTCATACTTGGCTTTTCCCATATATTTAACTTTGAGTTTCCTTGCAACATCAAAATATTCGCGCTCAGTCGGAGGAGCTGCTATTGATCCAAAACCGGGAATATTTGAATACACATCGCTTGACATAACAAGATTAAGCGGTGAAATCTGTGAACATTTGAACTCAAGGGCGTTGTCAAGAAGCATCCCAAGCCATCGTTCTTTTCCGCTGCTTGAAATATCACTTGTCCCGCCAAACATAAAGGAGACTGCAACATCAGGAGTCGCGGCTGGTTTTGGTTGTACTGTTTTAGTATTTACTGCCTGAGCTTTAGAGCCGGTAGTAGCAGCTGGTTTGGGCTGTACCTTTTTAGCATTTGCTGTCTTAGCTTTAGAGCCGGCAGTAGTAGCAGCTGGTTTGGGCTGTACCTTTTTAGCATTTGCTGTCTTAGCTTTAGAGCCGGCAGTAGCAGCAGCTGGTTTGGGCGGTACCTTTTTAGCATTTACTGTCTTGGCTTTAGAGCTGGTAGTCGCAGCAGCTGGTTTTGCAGCGACCTTTGGTGGTACTTTCTTAGACACTGTTTTATTTTGATCCTGCGCATCAATAGCACTTATCTGGAAAAAGAATATAATAGCAAGCGTAATCAGAATTCGCATGAGTCTACCTTTCTGTAAAGATATCTGATTAAAGAGTTATCATGCATTTTATCACTGTTATATTGTATAATAATATCGATACAATGCGCAACACTCTATTTAATATATATATACGAAGTAACGTACTGGTAGGATAATTTTCTAAGAATTACCTGACAGACAGCTGTTATTACTGCTTCTGCATAGTAATTCAACCATATAAACATCATCGTGTGTCTCATACTGGTTTCAAGTAATAATTACAATGCCACAAAGCCGGAATATTTACAAATGCCATGGAGATACTATAACATTGCGGAGCAAAAAAGCATTGACAATTGATTGCGGTAAAATTAGTAAAGACAATGAACCCTGTGATGATCCATTGCCTTTACATACAAAGTAAATTACAAGATATTGACTGATCATACACCAGTCAAAAACGTTACCTGAGCAGCGACAACACATTCTGAGAGACTTGATTTGCCTGCGCAAGCATTGCCGTACCTGATTGCAGCAGAATCTGGTTCTTTGTAAAGGTCGCAGATTCATTCGCAAAATCGACATCACGGATAAGCGCTTCAGCAGATTGCTGATTGGTATTGGATACCGTCAGGTTGTTGATCGCATGTTCAAGACGGTTCACAAATGCTCCCATGTTGGAACGCATCGTGTTCACACTGTTAATCGAGTCATCAAGACTATTTAAAGCAGTAACTGAAGATCCCTGAGATGTAAGATACGTTACGTCTAATTTCGTAGTACCACCAAGAGCGGCAGTTGTCAACGTATCAACGGTGATTGTTATACTATCATAACCATACGCACTGTTTGCATCAATCCAAAGTGCAGAACCTTCACCTGCACCTGTACGACCAAAACGTTCATTGGCATTTGCACCGCCTGACGAAATCAGTTTCATGCCGTTATAGTTGGTCACTTCAGCAATCCGGTCGATTTCGGTCTTAAGCTGACCATATTCCTGATCGGTATAGGCACGTTCTGTTGATGTAAGCGTATCGTTAGCGGACTGGACTGCCAGTTCACGCATTCTTTGAAGAATATCAGAAACCTCATTCGCTGCTCCTTCAGCGATGGTTAACGCAGCAATACCATCCTGGGCGTTACGCATCGCCTGAGCAGTTCCCTTTACCTGTGTACGCAGGTTTTCAGAAACACCAAGCCCGGCAGCATCATCGGATGCACGGTTAATACGCAGACCTGTCGACAAACGCTCAAGCGAAGTCTTCATGTCGCGATTAACTTTGTAGAGAGAACCCTGGGTGGTCATTGATGAAATGTTGTGGACTATACGCATAGAAACCTCCATGTTGTGAACGATATCCTGCGTTAAAAGATATCATCCGTTTGTGAATTCGTGATGACATCCTTGCCATCACATTGTTATTTAGTTACTTACTTTTTTTTGGAGCCCCTCTGGCGAGCCCATCTACGAAATATATCGGCTGATGAATTAAACGCTTTAGTACTTTCTTATTTTTTTTAATAAAAAAATTAACACGATTAAACCAGATAGATGATTTATGTACTGGAACTGGAAGAATTGTGTTGGCTATCGGGAATCATGATGCGGAATGGCTTGCAGCCAACGCTATTTCCGTACGCTGTTAATAATAGTCTCCAGCCTTTTTGAGATTGTGTGCTCGTTAAGAATACGTATTCGTGCTTTATCGCTGATCTTCATTCTACCAGATTCATGAGTACGATAGTGACTGATCAAATCTCTTAGTTCGTCGATAGTACTATATATAACGATTTCATCCTTATCAAACAGTTCAAAAATATCAGACTGATTATCAGTAATTACAAATCCACCACAAGCAGGAATATCAAAAACGCGTTGATTTACGGCTGAACGCATTTGACAACTGGTACTATTGATAGTAATTGTTATACCCCTGTAGACAGATGCAAGACCGGTACGATAATCGATATTCGGGTGAACTGTAATGCCCTCCCCTAATAGCAACTTCCAGCCATCGGGATCACCAAAAAGCTCAATACCCAATGGAAGCAGCTGCCCGATAAGATTCCTGCGTTTCATCATGCTCGCAGTATGAATGATATACGATTTAAACCAGGTCTCATTGCGGTTATCGTTATAAGGATACTGAAGACCCAGATCTGCACAGAGCGTCTTCACCATTTTGTCAACATCACATTCTTTATTGACAAGCATTCTCCGTGCTGCTTCACGTACAAGAAGTTCCAATTCCTGCTTCCACATGAATTTTGATTTTATATTATCGAGAAACTCCCCCCCCATTGCGCTTCCAACAAATCCGAGCGATGTTTTTTTTCGTGATAACTCGCATGGTGTAAATATCTCCGGATCTGTTGCGAGCGGAAGCCAGGTAACAGAACCGAATCGCTTCTTCTTCAGCATTTCAAGATAGTTTCGTTCCCAGCAAAATGCATGTATATTAGCATCAATGTAGCTTTCATACTGCAATAGAATCGGGGATGGATCATCGACAAACCAGACTGCAACCGGAATCCCGAAGCGTCGTGCGTAATCAAGACATATACCCTCACTGTCAATCCCGAGCATATTTACAGACAGTATCATTTCAGGACGATCCCGCTGTATCACCCTGTTTATTTCAGATTCGTATTGTGTTAATTCTTTAATTTGATCAGCATGTATCACCGATGCTTTACAATCTAATTTTTCGCAAGCGTCAGCAAGTTCCTTCTGAAGAAAAAACCTGCCACCCAAAAGAAGTACTTGTCCACTCCTATGCTGTGTTGTACCCCCGGAGAGAACCTGGTTTATAAAATAATCGTAGAATTGTTTATTTACTCTGTATGACACCGGGTGGCGGATTACCTGGACAGATCCTTCGTCTTTTGTAAACTCCATGATCGTTGTTTTGAAATCAGATGACTTTGATGTAATTACTCCAACACTGTTACAATCCTTTACTACTTCGCTGCGACAAAGATCAGCAAACTCATTAAAGTATTCAAGCAATAATACATTTTTATTCCTGATCCGGTCAATAATACCATATAAATGATAGCCGATACCGGTTCCTGCCAGGATTATGGAGTCACCCCAGATCTCGAGATCTTCAAAGTATTGAGCCTCAATTTCAGGTTTCACAAGAGAATGAACATGCAATGCATTATTTGACAAATCATACAATCGTGCTGACAAATATCCTGACTGTGCATGAAAGAATTCAACAGTATAATCAGATTTTGTAAACATTTCTATAGCCGTATACCGATGCTTAGGGTATAATAATATGATCACTACTCAAGTGTATACTTTATGTACTGATTTTGCAAGCAGTATATTCTTTACAAAAGGATTAATTATGCAAAGCAAAAAGACTGACCTTCATGAACAGATTAAGAAAATTGCACAGGAAGCCCGTTGTGGTGATTATGGTCAGGCAGCATCCGATATCAATATATTTCTTCAGCTGCTGCAGTGTGAGCTTTCCAAAGGATATATCCGGCCGGATGACTTATCAAAAGTAACCTACTCTCTTGAAACACTTATGGAGATGCAGAAGAAGAATGACTGGGTTGCGCTTGCCGATATTCTTGAATATGAATTTTCCGGAATTATAAGCCGATGGTAATAAAAGTTATAATGTACTCATATTTTTGACCAGGACATAGAATGGACCTCTCTCAGAAATCGAATACAGAACCATTATCAACCCGATTGAGTTTACAGTTGCCATCAACTCTTCTCATTGAAGACGATATTTCAATGCGTTCAATGATGATTGATTTTTTTACGCGAAAAAAGTTCACCCTCAGTGCAGTATCAAGTGGTTCTGAAGCATTAAAACTAATCCAGGGAAAACGTTTTGATCTGGTAATTACAGACATTATCATGGATAATCAGGATGGTCTTGAGGTAATCAGAATTATCAGGAACAGTTATCCAGAAATCAAGGTAATAGCGATTTCCGGCGGCGGAAAACTTTCAGCTGAAATTTATCTTAAAATTGCAAGTCTCCTTGGTGCAATTTCAATTTTCCAAAAACCATTCTCAATGAATGATCTGTTCAATGAAATTGGCAACATTTTTCATTGAACAGCATATAGTTATTGCCTTTGCTAATGGACAATGCTATTTTTTGTGAACTTTTTGTGCCCCCGTAGCTCAGTAGGATAGAGCACAGGTTTCCTAAACCTGGTGTCGCACGTTCGATTCGTGTCGGGGGTAGTTTTTTACTGCTCAAACTACCATAAATAATGGCACTATCCCAATACAGGTAAAAATAATTATTGTGTAATTTTCTGAATCGATGCAATAAATGCAGGAATATGCAGTTCAATAATACTCCAGATTTCCTCTGCGTCAACGCCGAAGTAATCATGAGCAATACTATTACGAAGTCCTTTTATGTTTTTCCAATCAATTGTGCTGTATTTCAGTTTAAACTCATCTGAAATACGGTCAACCATTTCACCAATAACGATGAAATTCATACAGACGGCATCAAAGCTTTTCTGGTCGGTAAAGAAATCGTCGGCATTTGAAAACGGCCGGGAAAAATTGATGATCTTTTCTGCGGCATCAAGAATTCCCCGGAGAGAAAGCAGATTCTTTTCTTCAGACAAAAATCGCCTCCTTGAGTATCACATCGCGGGCATACGGTCGGAGATATTTCTCCCGTGCAAGATCAACCCCGCGGTTGAAACGTGAAGCGATAAACTCGCGGAAACTGTTTTTCAGAAGGTACACATCAGTATCGGGTGCATCGAGCTCAATTATCAGATCAATATCGCTTTGGGCTGTCTGCTCGCTTCGTGCAAAGGAACCGAACAGACCGATCTTCACGATATGAAACTGTTTTCTGAATAATTCACGATTGGCCCTTAAAAACTCCAGTATATCCTCTCGTGTTTCCATGTTTCCTTGTCCTTTAAAGCATAGCAGTAATTATACAATTTGTTGTTCTGCCATACATTAAAATACATGTTTTTTATCATGATCAGGCAAATTAAATAGATCCTTTACACCGACAAACAGAAATGGATTTGAATGAATAAACACCAAACGTATATCTCATAACCAGATTATGGTATTGCAAGCCATTTTTTCTGTTTTTTGCTCCACTTGCTGAAAAACGAGTTGCCCTAAAACTGAAAACCTCTATGGTCGCAACCGGATCGTTTTATTGACAGTTTTTGAATTCTGAATTGATGCAGTTATCTTCCCGTTGAGCAAGGTTGAATAATTCGTAACAGTTTGCTGTTTCGTTAGAATACGTTGTCTCCTGTATTCCTGACGGATAGCAGTTGGCGAGGCATACACCCTTACATAATCAACTTCCATACGTGCCGGAAACACCGTTGACCCATCGGGATTTCCCGGCCAGTTGCCACCAACAGCAAGATTCATGATCAAATAAAACCGTTTATCAAATGGTTGTTTATGAGGTTTTACAGAATAGCGTATCGAATCCACATACCAGGAGATTCCTTCTGGGTCCCATTCGATTGCAAAGATGTGAAAATCATCAGAGAAATCACCCTGAGGTAATGTATAGGTTCCTGTGCTGCTTTGATTATCCGGCCAGACCCCACCGAAATGAATTGTACCATGTATTTTGGCCGGTTCATGGCCGAGAAATTCCATAATATCAATTTCACCGCTTGATGCCCATCCTCCATAAAAATTATCAGTCGGAAGCATCCAGATTGCCGGCCAGATACCTTTACCTTTAGGTAATTTTGCCTTTATTTCAAATCTGCCATAGGTCCAGTCACCTTTTAATTTTGTTTGTATACGCGCTGATGTATAGGCACAGCCCTGATACGATTCCTTAATTGCAGTAATACAAAGTTTATCATTGACAATAGATACGTTCGTCGGATTGGATGTATAATACTGGAGTTCATTATTACCCCAGCCGGTCAATTCCGGTGCACCGGTGCCCAAATCAAATGACCACCTGGTTGTATCAATTGAGGAGCCTGAGAATTCATCATTCCAGACCATCGTTTCACCCGAAACACCAATAAACCCGAAGCAAAGTATCATACAAACCATACCGTAATGGAGTATTTTTCTTCTACAAAAAGAACTAACCATTAAGAAACTCCTGATAATTCCGGGAAAATCTGTATAGTGTTTTCCCTGCTAAAAACATACACACTTTAAAGGATGTATTTCAATACACATATGTCAAATTATCTTCTGTATTTTAAGACACATAAAAAAGGTAGATCAATCGTATCATATAGGATTAATATACACAATAAAAATAAAGGTATGACCATAAGCCATACCATTGTAAAAATAAATCCGGGATTTAATTATCTGGCGAGTTTTGAGGCAATTGTTGCCACGTGTTTTCCAAGAAAACGTGCACCGTTAAGATCGGCCTCCGAAGGCTGACGTTCTCCTGAGTCACCTGCAATTGTTGATGCCCCATAGGGTGAATTACCTTTTATCTCATCTATGCCCGTCTGCCCCTGAAAAGAGTATGGCAGACCCACATAGATAAATCCATGATGTAACAGCGGAGGAATAAATGTTAAAATTGTCGATTCCTGTCCTCCATGCTGTGTTGCCGTTGAAACAAACACACTTGCAACTTTTCCAACAAGTTTGCCGGCAGCCCACAACCCACCGGTCGCATCAAGGAATGATTTCATCTGGCCAACCATATTACCGAAACGAGTCGGTGTTCCAAAAATGATTGCATCATACTCTACCAATTCATCGACCGTTGCAACAGGATCCTGCCGATAATACTTACGGGCTTCGGTAACCCCCATCTTTTCAAGAACCGAATCCGGCAAAGTCTCCGGAACAACCTTTAATACCACTTCTGCACCGCTAACCTCTTTTACACCTTCAGCAACCGCTTCCGCCATTTTGAAAATATGTCCATACGATGAATAATATAAAACCAGTACTTTCATGTTAAGCCTCCTAAAAAAATTGTGTATGATAATAAATAATGCAATACCCGGGCCAATTAAAATAAATAAGGTTAACGGGGAATCAATAAATCACTTTTTTCCAAGTACCCAATCAAGAACAACATCAGCCTCCTTTGCTGCTGCAATCATAACACACGGGGCATAGGGCTTGCAATCAGTTCCTACTTCAGAGATATTATCACCAATAAGATAAAAATTGTTGCGTATCTTTCGTGTAATAATCCGATCCGTTTGTCCATACCCTCCAAGACCGCTTGCACTGACAACCAGTTTATCTTCTGTCAAAAACTCATTGACAATCATCGCTTTACTCTCTGCATTATCAAATGCTTCAACCACACAATCGCATGATCCGAAAATTTCGTGTGCATTTGAAACAGTAACTCTTTCTTTGTAAATTTCACAGATAACATCAGGGTTGATTGCAAGAAGATTTCTCCTGAGACATTCGACTTTTGGCTTGTCAATATCAGATGCAACGTACTGCTGACGGTTTAAATTTGATACCGATACTACATCAAAATCAGCAATAATGAACTTTTCAAATCCGCACCGGACAAGTGCAAGTGCGCAATTTGAACCAAGCCCTCCGGCACCAGCTATTCCAATTTTTGTACTTTTAAGTTTTTGTATCTGCTCTTCTGTATAATAGTAAGAGTTGACATTAGAGAATTCAAACATATTTAATACCATTCAATTTTCGTTTATTAAACACAGCTCCAGCCTTTATGTTACAGAAAATAATTAACACCAGGATTCCAATCCATGTTGCTTATCTAAATTGCAGTTACGGATGCAGGCTTTACTGGTTGATTAAAACTATTTGTTACTGCAATCAAAAAATAAATTTAAACATTTTTAAGAAAAACATTGCACTATTGTTTTTTTTGTAGTACTTTTATGTAGTACATTACAAAACAATAAAATCAGAAGAGGGAAGTCTATGGTAATTACTATCAGCGACGAGAGCCCGGTACCAGTATACCGTCAAATAGTGATTCAAGTTCTATTGGGAGTTATCCGAAATGAGATTAAGCAGAACAGTTCGTTGCCAACAATCCGCCAACTTGCAGCTGATCTCAGCCTGACAAATACAACCGTAAGTAAGGCGTATCAGATTCTTGAAAGAAGTAAAATTATAGCAACTGCCGGGCGCAGAGGCACATTTATCCATGAAAATGCTCAGGAGAATGCATCCCGATATATACAGGAAGAGCGTCTTGGGCAGATGATGGACTTTATTTCTATGCATTTAAAATATGGGTCAACGATTGATGAACTGGAGCAATCGTTTTATGCAGCTATCAAAAAAATTAAAGAAAGGAAAGCAAAATGATTATTACAAGTGCCATTTTCAGTACACTCCAGCTGCTTGCAATGACAGCAGCCATTGTTACAGCTGTACAGGTAAACAGAAAACATACATTATCAAAAAACTTCGAATGGGTTATCTCCAACCATCAATTTGCTTCCGATTATTCAAGCCCACCTTTATGGCCCATTCTTATCGCCTCATTTATTGTAATTGTTACTATTGTTTATGGAACCTTAACAGCCTCAGATTCAAACATCTTTTTAATTAAAACGGGAGTAATTTTTGGAGCTCTTATAATTCTGTCACCGTTCTATTACCTTATTGAAAAGAAAATAGGTAACCAGATCCCTCTACGCGAAAAAAGATCTGCATCGTTTGAAAAAAGAAGCATATTCCACTATGTTTCCCGTAAATTATTCTGGTTTGCAAATACCACTATTATAATAGCACTATTTTCATTTGTTGTTTTGCTGTTACTTGACAAAATATCAACAGGTATATGTATCACGTATGTAATTAACTGCATAATTCTTTACGGGATACTTTATGGTAGTATCATTCTGTCTGTCAATGAAAAAACACCTCATCACACTGATACCGAAATTGTAACAAAGGAACATTTGAGTGATAATTATAAAATTTTTTCTGTCAGACTTATGACTATCAGTATTATTTTTATTTCAGCACTTATGTTTATAATTGCCGGATTTATGTGGAATGGATACATTCTGGCAAGTAGTCCGTTTCAGGAGACAATTTTTAAATTGGTTGGCGAAACAAAGCCACTCAAACCAGCCATGTCACTATTACAATTTGATATAATAATTTCATTCTTATCGATCCCGGTTTTTATATATATTGCCCGATGTAAAGCAATCAGGGATATTGTTACAATAAAGCTAACAGGGAATCGGTAGATGTTGTTTTAAAACGAACAGGCAAAAAGTTTGAAGGCAACAGAATTTATTACAAGAGTAGTTGACAACTCTTAGACCTTTTATTATCTTGTAAATTATTTTTTTAAAAAATGTAGATTAAACCATATTTCTTTAAAACTTTGTCAGCATTCAAGACAAAATCTTTTAATAAAATACCGGGATTTCACATATTTGGCAGTCAATTAAAATAAATACAATATCTCTTTAACATTATCGAAATTTTTATTAATTAAAATCACACAACATCTTTCAAAGTTAGAATCCTGTATGCACCACAGAACGAAGTCTCTTTTTATTCTCATAACATCAACCATTCTTCTATGTTTACGATTTGCTGATGCTGACATTTATGATACGTTAAATAGTTCAATTAACGAAACGGATTCGTTAACAACTGGTGTTAATGAGCTTCAGAAAATGCCTGAACTAAAAACATTTGTAAAAGCTCAATACCCGGATTCACTGTTGACTAAAAACATTGAAGGCACAGTCACGCTTGAACTGCTCGTAAACGACAGCGGTCGTGTTGACAGTGCCCGCATACTACAAAGTTTACATCCTGCACTTGATTCTCTTGCCTGCAGTGCAGCTCTCAATTTCATTTTTACTCCGGGAATTGCAGAAGACAAACCGGTACCGGTATATCTCACCTATAATTACAATTTCTCTATAGATCAATTGACAGACAGCATTCCTGAATATGTATCGATAAAAGGCAGAGTACTTGAAAAAGGTACACGTATCCCCCTTTCCGATGTAATGGTTGTAATCTCCTATCAGGATTCCCTTTTGAGTAACATTTCGGATAACACCACATCAGGCAGCAAGAATCTGCCGTTGCACCTCTACCTTAAAAAAATCGGAACATTCAAGGGGCAGACTCTCGAAAATAACCGTCTTGTTACAGTATCCGATTCACTCGGTAATTTTTCATTCAAGTCACTGCCGGCCGAGCTCTGTTCTTTACGTATAATCGCACCCGGATTCGAAACTTATAATGAAGAACTTGATATCAAAAAAAACGAAGTGATCTCATTAAACTGCTATGCAGAACGGACATCATACAATGAGTATGAAATCACCGTCTATGGAAAACAGGAAAAGAAAGAGATCACCAGCAGATCACTCCTGGTGACTGAAGCCAAGCGGGTACCGGGATTCAGCGGTGATCCGGTCAAAGCAGTACAGGCGCTCCCCGGTGTAACACGATCGCTCTTTGGAAGCACTGAAATTATTCTCAGGGGGGCAGACTGGTATGATAATAAGTACTACATCGATGGTATTGAAATTCCCTTTTTGTGGCATGAAATCGGTGCAACATGTGTTCTAAATCCTAATCTTATTGATAATGTAAGCCTTTACACCGGGGGATTCAGTACACGCTACGGCGATGCACTCGGGGGTGTTATTGATATAACATCAAAGAAGGCACGTGCTGACAGAGTGCATGTAATTGCAGATTTTAATCTCGCAACGGCTTCATTGAATCTTGAGATTCCATTTACAAAAAAATTATCATTTACCGGTGCTATCCGCAGAGAATACTACATGTCCCTTGTCAATTTTCTATCAAAAAACTTTATAGACGAGGACCTCGGAATCAACCTGTATTATTGGGACTATTCATTACGGCTTGATTATCAGCCCAAACCGGATCATAATCTTTTTTGCGAGTTTATCAGTGCAAAAGATACAATGTATCAGACCATTCAGAATGACCGTGTTGGAGTTGATGACAGCTATAATTTTGGTAAAAGCTTTAAAACATTTGTTACAGGCTGGGATTGGAATAATAGTAATGGTTTAAAAAACACTCTCAGGTATGGTTTGGCACCTAAAGATGAAGCATACGCATTCTCGGAATCTGAAACTTCCTATAAGGGATCTGCTGATGGATATGAGCATACACTTAGAGATGAGTTCACGATACATAAATTTCGTCTTTTTAAACCATCCGTTGGTCTTGATCTTCACCTGGAGCCATTCAATCTTTACATTTACAATAAAGGTCAATACTTTCCTGATAATTCATATGAACGGCGTGACACGACATTTAGTGATACTATAAATTTCACTGATGGATCTGTTGCCGGATATATTTCGTGTGAAATACAGCCACTTCGAAACTTAACAATAACCCCTGAATATCGCCTTGATTATTATCCCGGGCTCCACTATGATGGTTCTTTTATTCCACAGTTCTGGAATTATAAAAAAGGCTATGATTGTAATTGGTCTGTTGAACCATCATTACGTCTTCTTGCTCGTTATAAAATAAATGAGTTCCAAACTGTAAAGGGTTTTGCAGGGTCATTTAATAAGAGCCCGTCAATGAATGCTGATGAAAAAATTGGTAACACGGCCCTTGAACCTGCCCGGGGGGCTCACTATTCAATCGGTTACGAGTGGCAATTGACAGATTTAATTTCAGCTGATATTCAGGGTTATATCAACCGTCAATGGGATAAGGCACTACGTGTCAATGGTGCTGACTACTTTAATCAGACTGACAATTCAAAAATGGAAAACAGGGGAAAAGCCCGCATGCAGGGACTTGAATTGTTTATTCGTCACAACCAGAGCAGAAACTTCTTCGGATGGCTCAGTTATTCACTGGCATTCAGTGAACGTTATGATTATTACGAAAAAAAATGGATTGTATTCGACCGCAACATACTTAATAATCTTCAAATTGTTTCATCATTCAATTTAAAAAAGAATAAAAATATCGGTTTCCGTTTTCAATTTACAAACGGATATCCTTATACTCCGGCAAAACGGGTTTTATACTATGACAGTGAACAATTCGAGTATGTACCCGAATGGGGTGAAAAAAATTCAGATCTCCATGATCCTTATATCGGTCTTGATATCCGTTTCGAAAAAAAAATCGCATTTCGACGAAATATTATGACATTCTATGTCGGTTGTGACAGAATTATCCATTTCCTGCAGTTTATTAAAGATGACAATGGCAATCCAATTTATAATCCGGCAGAAATGCCAATGTATAACTACGATTACAGCAAACAAACCGGATTTGCTAATTATCCAAGTCCGAATTTTGGCATGTCCCTTGAATTCTAAGTGTTCAAACAATTTTGCGTTTTGTTATTTATTTAACAGTTGGAGAATATAATGATTACCAGAATATCAGCAAGCATTCATGGGGGTTTATTACTACTTCTTGTATCAATGCTGCTCATTTCCTGTATTGAATTTGATACATTCGAAAGAATTGAGGACGATAAACCGCGTGTAATCGGCGTTCAACATGAACCTAAAGCAGATTTTGCTCCCGGAGACACGGTCATCACAAAAATTTTCTTTGCCGGTGATACAGTTATGTCAATAAGCAATTTTTCGCTTGCCTATAAACATGAGTATGATCGTAATCATACATTCCCTGATGAGCGTACAATTAGCGTCCTTGACACTACACTCTGGCTTCCCGATTCCGCGCAGTTCAGATTTGTAATTCCAGCGGATGTATTCCAAAAAGAACACTTTTTTGGAACATCGGATACATCATTAGTCAATGAACTGGTTACATTGATTACTACGCATCCAGATCCGGAAAACGTTATCCTTGCCAATCAATCAAATGGAACATACCTGAAGTATTATACTTTAATAAGTCAACTCTATGCACGACCAAACATTTTTTTTCATGCACAATCAATTCATGGTGCTGATCTGAAAATTAAAACTGATTTTGTCATACGCTATAACTCTAAATTTCCATTACTGTTTCCAATAAATACAAATCCATCTATAAAATGGATCGGCATTTACAAGGTAAAAGACGGAATTAGCAGCACCTTCCATCCAAACAATCCGGACTATAAAGGGAAATTCGAACTTTTTTATTTATACAATGCGATATCCCCAGAAAAACAAACCGATACAATCTCTATTGAAAAGAATTATTCCTATTTTATTTCATCCAATTCACAAATAGATTTTTCTGTACAACCCAATGGTGATACACTGAAAGATACTGTCTGTGATTTTATTGAAATTGATACATTGTCAATACCAGAGCCTTTTAACTATAAATATTTTTTCCAGAATCTTGATAAAACCAATGAGGAACCGGATTCGTTACTTATGATTGATGAAAATAATTCCAATATAGTAAAACTGAATCCACCAGTCTATAAGAGCATGAAACATTTCAAAATCTGGCTTGTACTATACGATAGTTATGATGCCGAGTGGAACCGTCCAAGAGGTTGTGATATTCAATCTGTTAAAGGGGTATTTAAGTATGGTGATGGATATGGGAGAAACTGAAGACTACGTACGATACCTGCTTCGTTATCAGGTGTTGTAAAGTAATCGTTATTGACACTATGTTATTCTTTTTTTGGAATAGCAATCCAGAAAATTGTACCTTTTGATTCTGATGATTCAAAGCCAATTTTACATTTCAGTATTTTTTCACCGAGAAATTTCATGGAATAAGTACCGACTCCCCGTCCGACCTCATCTTTTGTACTGAAATGCCTTTGAAATATTCGCATTTGAATATCTTCAGGGATGTAACATTTATTCCATACCTTAATTAGTGTCTGAACGAAAATTGATACTGTACAATAAAAACGGTATAAAAAGTGAAAATTCTCCAGCGAAGATTCTTTATTGACACATTGGTGTAATGTATTTTTAATGTGTAAAACAAAAAAACATTT
>JAAZBG010000089.1 GCA_012513915.1 Fibrobacter sp. | reverse complement strand
TTTAACATATCACTGGAGTTTGTTGAATGCAGCTATTTATCAAGCGATATGGAAAACATTCTTTCTTTATGTGATGCTGCGCTTTTATTGGCATCAACTACAATAGAAAAGGCTGCGGTGTATGAACTGAAAGCGAAGATACTTGACCACATGGGAGAAAAAAGGGAAATCGTACTTAAAGAGATAAATGAAGGACTTAAATTATTCGCTATTGGTCTTCCTGATAATCCCGGAGCGATTGATGCGCACATTGGTGCTGGTATCGGAAAAATGCAGGGTTATCTGGCTCATAAACCAATTGAGGACTTTATCAACTTACCGGTAATGCATGATCCGGAAAAGATCATGATTATGAGACTGTTATATCAAGGTGGACCAATGGCATTTGAATTGTATCCACCATTAAATACCGTAATACAACTGATGATGTTTGATACAGCAGTACATTATGGAACAGTCGAAGTATCATGCAAGAATTTAGCTGAATGCGGAATAACACTGGGACCAGTTCTCGGGAACTATGATCTTGCCTATCGATTCAATAAAACAGCGTTTTCGCTTATTGACAAGTATAAATCAGATGCATTAAAATCATCAACATACTTTATTTTCGGTTGTTTTATTTCGCACTGGAAAAAACATTTTTCAGAAGGATTGGACTATTTTGATCTTTCAATAAAATATGGAATTGAGACTGGTGATATCATGCATTCTTTCTGGTCAACTGTTTACAAACTGGACCATTTGTTCTTTATCGGTAAAAACATGGATGAATATAAACAGGATCTGGAAAAAGCAGAAAAAATGTTGTTTTCTCATAAAGCAATGTTTTTACTACCATTTATATTCTTAGTCAAACATGTAGTAAACCAGTTTCAATCGGCATATAATGCGGAAATAGAAAATTATATTCTTGATCAAATTAAGAAAGAGAGTAACATGACTGTTACTTTTAAATTTGGACATTTTAACACTGTAATTAATTATATACTTGGAAATTATGAATCTGCACATAAATGGATTGAGTTTACAGAACCGAACATTCAGGGAGGAACTGGTCTGTTTTCCCTGGCTGATTATACCATGTTCAGTGCATTGTGTTATATAAAGCTTTACGATAATGAACCAGGCGACAAAAAAAATGAACTCCTTATTAAAATTGACAACAAGCTTGAGAGTCTAAAGATATGGGCTGCAAACTGTCCTGAAAATTTTGCGCACAAGTACTCTATTGTTGCAGCAGAACGTGCAAGGATCAATCATGATTCTCTTGAAGTAATCACCAGTTTATATAAACAGGCTCTCGATTCGATAGTACCGGGAGAATTTATAAATATGAGGGCGGTAATAAATGAAATTATTGGTGACTTCTGGTTATCCAGAAGTGAAGAAACTATTGGGAAAACATTTATAAAGGAAGCAATGTATTTCTATAGCCATTGGGGGGCTTACGCAAAACTTGCACTATTAGAAAAAAAGTATTCCCGCCTCTCCTCTGATATTACGCATACCGGAAGTGTATTACAATCAAAACAGTCTGCAACAACAGATACAACGCGACAAACAAGTATTCATTCAAGTACATTTAACTTTGATATCAAGTCTATTCTGAAAACAACGCAGGCGATCTCAAGTGAGATTAAATTCGATAAACTTCTAAAAGTACTTATGAGTACCATTATAGAAAATGCCGGTGCTCAAAACGGATGTGTCATTTTAAAAAATGTAAATGATAAGAAATTATATGTTCAGGCTGTTAAGAACAGTGAAAATGACGAAATACGAATAAGTGATTCCATTCCATTACATGAAAGTGATGACTTCTGCTCGGATATCGTAGAGTATGTAAAAAGAACACATGAAATTATTGTCGTCAGTAATGCGACAGCAAACTACTATTACCAAAACAATGATTACATAAAAAGAGTAAGTGCCAAATCGATTTTATGTGTGCCAATACTGTATCAGAATGATCTGAAAGGAATTATCTATCTTGAAAATAATCTCTCCGAGAATGTATTTGATGCCCAGCGAATAGAAATAATTGAAATTTTATCTTCACAAATTGCGATATCTGTCGAAAAAGCACAATTGTATGAGAATCTGGAAGAAAAAGTCAATGAGCGAACCAGACAGCTTGCCCAGGCAAATTCAGAATTAAAAGAACTGTCACAACATGATCCATTGACAAAATTATTTAACAGGAGATATGTCTATGAGCATATAACCAATATATCAGATAATTTTGTAAAGTCTAAACAGGTACTCTTCTTAAATGTACAAAAAAGAGATTTACAGATTGATAATAAAGTTATCGGCATGTTTTTACTCGATATCGATCATTTCAAAAAAGTGAACGACACCTACGGACATGCTGCCGGAGATGATGTTCTTGTCAGGATTACAAAGGTCCTGAAGAGTCTTGTGCGATCGGAAGATTTCATAGTACGATGGGTGGTGAAGAATTTCTGATTATTTTAAACAAAACCAGAATTGACTATCTTGAACAATTTTCTGAAAAAATACTGAATGCAGTAAACGAAACCTGCATTGAATTACCTAATAATGTGGTCATACATAAAACCTGTTCAATAGGATGTGCGCACCTGCCATTTGCTGCAAGTTATGCAGATCTGCTTACATTCGAACAAACAATAAACATTTGCGATTTTGCTTTGTATCAGGCAAAAGAGCATGGAAGAAACTGTTCTGTTCATGTCAGTCTGGCAAGACCTGAATATACGAAAGTTGACGAATTAAAAGACTATCTGATAAATCTGACAAAGGCATCAACCATTAACAATGATTATATCAATGTCAGATTTATCCGTGGCCAAAGCGATACGTAATGTCGTAATGCACACGACGACGCTCTTTAACAGTAAAATCTATAAACGGGATTCCAGTTCCTGCCACTGTGTAAATGATGTTTCAAGATCGTGCTCAATCTGTGACAGACGCGTCTTTGTTTCTACAACAAACCCGGGCTTTTGAAAGTACTGTGGATCGGAAAGTTGCCGGTTCAGTTCAGCTTGTTCCAGTTCGAGATTCTCTATTTTTTGAGGCAGCGTTTCGAGAAGCTGTTTTTCTTTGTAGCTTAATTTTTTAACAGTGAGAGCTTTACCTGATGCACTATCGTTTTTGACATCGGGTTGTTTTTGTTCTGTTTTTTTGGGCTGGATTTCACTTGGTTTACGCTGACGTTCCCAGTCGTCATAGCCACCGATATACTCTTTGACAACCCCATTATCTTCAAATACAAGCGTTGATGTCACCAGATTATTAAGAAAAACTCTGTCATGGCTTACCACGATAACTGTACCGCGATACTCACTCAGAAGTTCTTCCAGCAGTTCAAGTGTCTCGATGTCAAGATCATTGGTTGGTTCATCAAGTACAAGTATATTTGATGGCTGTGTAAACATGCGTGCCAGGAGCAGACGATTTTTTTCACCACCGCTCAGGTGCTTGACAGGTGTTTTTGCACGTTCAGCCGTAAACAGAAAATCCTGAAGGTACGAAATAATATGTTTTGAAGCACCATTGACATATACCGTGTCTCCCCCACCCGGCAGCACATTCTGCCAGATTGTCTTGTCCGGATCAAGTATATCGCGAAGCTGATCAAAGTAAACGACTTCGATATTGGTACCGAATTTTACCGTACCTGCTGATGGCTGCAGTTTTCCAAGCAGTAATTTTATAAGTGTCGTTTTACCACACCCGTTTTTCCCGATCACTCCGATTTTGTCGTTTCTGCTTACGACGACACTCAATTTATCAACTATCTGTTTGCCATCATACGAGAACGAAATATTTTCTGCATCAATGACAAGATCCCCCGACCGCTGCGCCTCACTGATTGTCATCGTTACACTCCCGGTGCGCTCCCGACGTTTCCTGCGCTCTTCACGCATGCGCAAGAGTGCCTTTACACGTCCCTCATTTCGGCATTGTCGGGCTTTCACCCCCTTGCGGATCCAGACCTCCTCCTGGGCCAGAAGTTTGTCAAACCGGTCCCACTCTTTTTCCTCTGCGTTTAGTACACTCTGTTTTCGTTCAAGAAATGTGTCGTAATTGCATGCCCAGTCGTAGAGTTTACCTCTATCAAGTTCGACGATGCGTGTTGCGAGCCGTTTCAACAGTGCACGGTCATGAGTCACAAAGAGTATGGTCAGTTTTGATCCGAGTATGAATGATTCAAGCCACTGAATGGATTCAATATCAAGATGGTTTGTGGGTTCATCAAGCAGCAAAACATCAGGTTCGACCACCAGAGCACGTCCAAGCATCACACGACGTTTTAACCCTCCGGAAAGTGATGCGAACTGAGCTTTTCCATCAAGCTGAATTTGTGAGAGAATCCGGTTTGTTGCCGTCTGGATCTCCCACCCGTTGTGATGATCAAGTTCATTATGTAACGTATGCATCTTCCCGGAATCGCCATTCTGCTCGTGCAATCGATTCCATTGAACAAGCATCTCTCCTGTTTTACCAGCACCAGCCATGATCACATGCTCTACGGTATCATCAAAATTATCAGGGACATCCTGTTGAAGATACGCGATACGTAGTGATGGTTCGGTGACAATCGTACCGCTATCGTGATGTACTGTTCCGGCAATGATTTTAAGTAACGTTGATTTTCCGGTACCGTTTGGTCCAAGAATACAGATCCTCTGCCCCTTCTGTACATCAAGGGTGACATTATCGAGAATTAACGGTCCGCCGAATGCAATGGTAATATTACTGAGATTAATGAGTGCCATGTATCCTGTTTTGACAATTGACAATGTAATCAGCGAAAGATCACTTGTCGTTTGACTTATTTTCCTTTTGTTTTTTAAGTGCCTCTATTGCTGCATTAATTCTTTGTAATGCAACATCAAGTTCAGCATTCTGAACCTGCAGCTTTTTTACTTCGCCCTCTTCAAGCCGGATCTGGTTGTTGATTTCACGTTCTTTTGCTTCAAAATCTGCAATTGCTTTAAGATACTCTCCCCTGTCTTTATATTTCTTTACAGAAGCATCAGATGCGACAGTTCCCGGCGGTGTACTCTTATCCGCCACCGCACCTCCGGCAGATGCTTTGGCTTTCAGCTCCTCTGCAGCGGCAGCAATTTCGGCCTTACGCATTGATGCAAATGCTGATGGAAGCGAAATTGATGGCTTAAAATGTGCAGTTGTATCAAGCAATGTATTAAAGACAAGAGAAATTCCTTTCAGCTGTCCGCTATCGGCAATTGCCTCAATTGCAATAACATTATCTCCACCTTTTAACAATGCAACAATTCCTGTTGCACTATCGGTTTTACTGAGATCAGTTTTTCCGAGAGTATCTTTTAATGTCAACGTCCCATTTACATAAAGGTTATATCTGTTCATGGAACTGACGTAGACCGAGGCATTACGCGGTGTTCCGTTGAGAAATACATTTTTCCAGATAAACACACGTGTATCCAGATCATTTCCCCACATTCCAGATGCACTGCCGCCAGCGATATCGAGTTTCATGTCGTTCTTTCTGGTACCACTCCATCCCTCATTCGGTACATCAAAGCTGTTCCAGTTTGGTACGCTGTCAGTTCTGACAACCCAGGTGTTCCCTGAAACAAAAACATCTGTTTTGTAAAATGATGCACCATATTTATCAGGGCTGAGCCGTGCCAGCGATTCAATAATTTTAGTATACCACGGACTATCAGCAAGCATTCTTTCCTCAATTCTTCCCAGTGCGTCCTCAAATTCAAAAATCGCCTTGTCCTGTAGTTCAAACACAATATCCTCAAGCTGGAAAACAAGATCTTCCCTTTCACTTTCCGACATATTCTTTGTAATATCTTTTGATCTGCTGAGAATCATTGTTGAGAGTTTATCATAGCCATCACCAATGAGATAATTTACAAACGCATACTGGTTTGCACACTCACGTGCCGCATCATTGTCACGTAGTTTTAATGTATCAAGCTGTAATAAAACGTTTCCGTAATAATCCGCTACCTGACGTTTTAACGGCGCAAGGGTTTCGAGAAGCTGCTTCAGATATTGATAGTAATGAAGCGGCTTGTCCTGAATTTCCTTTGGAATCGGTGCATCATTCATTGCTGCAACTGAATTAAAGAGCATTTGTCCGGCTTTCAGGAAATTACTGCTGATTCCTTCCTGTGATTTTTGAATCCATATACGCTGATCAACCGTAAGGGAGTCAAAACTTTTTGCCAGAGAAATTTCTTTTGTATAGGGGATGAACGATTTTTGCATAAGCTGTGATGCCACATTAAGAATGTCTTTTTCCAGCACCGCGGCTTTCAGTGGGTCAAGTTTAGGCCGTTCCTGTTCTTTGTAGGCAATAGCCATATCTTCATAAAGCTGTCCGACGCGATATGCTGCTTCAAACATTTTTTCGCTCTGGTACTGAATCACCCGTTGAAAGGCTTTTGCCGATTCGTTAAGAAGATCAGACTTTTCCTTCACCAGACGCTTTAATACATCATCAGGAAGAATCAGCTTTATTGCGAGAAATTTATCCCTTTTAATCATGCCGGTCATAAACGCGGCTTCTGATGCATAATAGTTATTGGGTTCGATGCCTTCCTCTGTAAATCTGATATTTTGCTGCTCCGCCTGACTGAAACCAAGAACAGCATTTTCCTTATCGCCCATGTCATATTGACATTTTGCAATCATATACAGACATTCAATTGTTCTGGTACTGTTGGGAAAGCGCCGAATAAAATTTCTGTAAACATTGATAGCCTTGTCAAATGAGTTTGACTTTGCATAATAGGCCGCACTTCGAAGCAGCATTGTTTCAACATCTTTTTCGCCGGGATACATCGATGAATACCGCTCATTTACAGCCGCCATTTCATCAAGTTTACCCAGTTTTTCATAACAGAGGCCAAGATTGAAAAGTGCATCCTTTGCTTTATCTGATGCTGCATACTGATTGACAATCTGATTATAACAATCCGCAGCACGCGAATATTTGTCAGTTTTTTCAAAATCCCCAGCAGCATTAAAGAGTGCATCAGCGGCAAGTTTTGATGCAGAATATTTCGTTACAAGTTGCAAATAGCTTTCTGTTGCTTCATTCCACCGCTCTTTTTTCTCATGAGCTTCCGCCGCATTGAACAGAACGATATCACCGTATTCACTTCCGGGATACTTTTGTTCGATTGCTGCAAACGCCTGTGCGGCAAGATCATATTCATCATTTGCAAAGTGAGTTTTTGCAGAAAGGAATTCAGCCTGCAGCAAAAACTTACGCGCAGTAGTCCGATGTCCCTGATTATCAGTCCCTTTCCAGACCGTTTCAAACGCATTAATTGCAGGGGCCCACTTTTCCTGTCCAAAATAGCACTGTGCCATAAAGAGCAGTGCCTCGTAATATTCTTTTTCCCCTGACCCTTTATCAATTATCTGTTTGTAAATTTCTTCAGCCTGCCGAAACATCTGACGGTTAAAGTAGATTGCACCCATGCCCAGTAATACCTTGTTATAGGAGCCGCCATCAGGAAATACTTTCAGATAATTGTTGACTGCTTCAACCACTTTTTCGCTTGAAAAATCAAGTGCACCTTTATCTGCAGCAGAGTCAACGGGCACCATTGACTGTGCGATTGCCACAGCATTCAATGCAGCCTGCTCACGCCGGGTAGAATCGATATCTGCAATCTGGCTGAAACGTATGTATTCATTGTATGCTGTCGGCTTATCAAACAGTTTTGTTTCAAGTATGGCAGCAAGATTCCACCGGGCATCACTTGCGCTCTTTTCATCAGGATATTTATCAACAACCTGTTTGTATGCATCAGCAGCCTTTATATATTCATCCTGTCCAATACTCTTTTCTGCATTTCTGTAATATTCATCAGCAATTGAAATTCCGATTGCGATTACAATTGAATCGATCTTTTTAGCAAGTAATGAGTCGCGTTTACTTACTTCAGTATTCCATGTGCTACCGTTGCAATAGAGATCGAAGAACCGCTGACGCTCAGCCTGAACACTGTCAGGTTTATCCATTATTTCGAAAAGTTTTACGATCGATATTGACGCTTCCGGGGCAGAAGTACTATACGGGAACTGAGCAAGGAGCCGTCTGTTCATCTTTATAGCTGCATCATAATCAAGATCCTCCGCACGAAGTTCTGCAATGCGTTTTAAAACAAGTGCCGAATAGTCATCATTGCCAATAAGCTGAAGAAATTTCAGTACTTCCTCAACTTTTCCCTCTTCGTCAAAACTGATTGCGATATAATCAATGGCTTCACCTCTGAGAAGCGGATTAACAAGCTGCTGCTCCTCCATTTTTGACGGATCAAAGTCAAGCTTTGCCTCTTCGACAAGATATTTAAATACCGCAATGGCTTCATCAAATTTATCCTGCATGTAATAACACCAGCCGAGGTGATACAGCGCCTGAACAAATTGAGGATGATCCCGGTAGAAAAGTACTTTTCGATACGCTTCCTCTGCAATTTTGTACCCGGTATTTTTTTGGGCTTTTGGATGTTCAAAGTAATATTTGCCAATGTTCATATTGGCTTCGACAAAGAATTCACTTTCAGGATATTTTTCCACAAGCACTTTCATGGCCTCGTTTGCGCCATCCTCATTACCTTCTTTTTGCAAAGCTGCTGCTTTATAAAACATGGCATCATCCGCGATTTCACTCTTCGGGTAAAGCTGCACAATCGAATCATAGATGGCAATCACACGTGTCAGGTCATATTCAGGAAAGACAAGATTTGCACTGTCTTTCTGTTCAGCCATATTTTTCTCATACTGCCGTAATTTTTCTCTGAATTCATCACCCGCACGATCGAAGTGTAATTCTGCAAGGCGATACAGTATCTGTGAATTCCATGTATTCTTTCTGTATATCTCCTGCATCATCTCGATATGATCGATCAACCTGTTGCGTTCATCAACAATCGTTTTTTCAATTTTGCTATAATTCAGCTGTGTCAGGGCACCACTAAGCGCCTTTGCATTCTGCGAAGAATCACCTTTGGCAGCAGCCTTTTTCTGCGCTGCAATCTCTTCCGCCATTTTTTTTAACGTTTCTTTTTTGTCCTGGTATTTCATGAATGCCCAGTCTACAAATTTTGTCTGCATCTCCTCATCGGCATTGCCTGTTTCAGATTCACCACCAAGACATTCTCTCAAAACAAGCATATATTCTCTATCAAGAGTCTGATACTCCTTCTGTAATGACGCCAGACTTTCATCAAGAACTCCGAGTTCATCGGTGATTGTACTGCCACGTTCCCGTTTATTACCGAGACCGATTCTGGAATGCAGCGTACTTTTCATTTTATTGATTGAATCTGCAACTGAGGTCATCTGTTTTTTTATGAGTGCAAGATATCGTCGTTCTGCAAGATGAGGAACTACATTGCTGTACTTCTGCGTGCTTCCCGGATCAATTCCAGCCAGCAGCTGATTGAACTTATAATCAAGATCCCTGATTCGTTTCTTAACATTTTGAGAATACTCAACAATATCACTATTTCCTGCCTTGATAGCCTCATATTCAAGTATCTGCCAGTTTTTTGACAAGTCAACAAGATGATCTATTTCCTGGAATATTTCAAATGCGAGCCGTACGTTGACTATCTGGTTCTGTATCATTCCATCAACCTTTGATGCATTACTTTCGTCACCAAGTTTGATATATGCCTGTTCAAGTATTGATGCCATTTCAAAATAATGTTCACTATTCTTATATTTCCTGAGAAACTGCCTTGCAATTTCCATCGCATTCTCTGAATTTCCAATTTCAGCCTCTGCTTTTGCAGTCTTTACAAGTGCATAGTGATACCGGGATGCCGACTCGGAAACGGATTTGTACATTTCAAGTGCTGCTTTTAAATTTTTCTGTCCGTAATAGATATCACCTGTTAAAATAGTTGCTTCAGCAATCATCTCATTATTCTGGGAATTTTTTATTACATAATCGAGCAGTGACAGTGCTTTTTGTATTTCATTTGTCTGTACATAACAAAATGACATCAGGTATTGTGATTGCAGAAAGCGTGTAGACATTTTTGGAATTTGCGAAAGATACATCACAGCTTCTTCAAAACGGTTTATCCGGAATAACAGTTTTCCGTACGTATACAACACAGAATTATACAGTGGATGTTTAAGGTATCGCTTCCTGAATTCCTGATAGACACTATCAGCTTTTTCGACATCTTTCTTATCAACAGCAAATTCCATTATCCTGAACAGACTCGGAGCTGTTTTATCGCTTTGAGGAAAGTGTTCTGCAACAAACTCATACTCAATCCGTGCACTTTCCCGGATTTTCAACTGACGGTATGCTTCAGCGAGCAGAAAAGCAATATAATCAAGCCTGTTATCAGGAAGTTCAAGCTTCCGTACCTTTTCAAGGATCTCTATGCACCGGCGATATTTACCCTCATTGTAAAGTTCAAGAGCCTGATTTACATCATCGGGTAAAACATAATTAGCTTCACTGAGCGGAATATAGTCATTCTCAAAAGCATCCTCAAGCAACCACTTGACAGATAAGCTATCTGCCGTCTTAGCGCTGACCTGTGCAATCAGAATAATTACTATTACAAAAAATATCGTTCTCATTTGCAGCATCTGAACCCTGTTTCCGCCGACCTGGATGCGACATTTCCCTCAGCAGACAATCCGCAGTGAGCATCCTTGGCATACGTATACGTTCCCCCATACATCAATGGATAATCACCATGTTTATCCTCAACCCACTCCCAGACATTACCGGTCATATCATTAACATTAAAATTGTTACAGTTCCTGAAACTGCCCGATTTGTATACAGTTTTACCTTCTGCCGGACATTTCTGAGAAATATATTTATTTCCGTACGGATAGACCGTTTTATCAATTCCACGACATGCGGTTTCCCACTCTTCTGCAGTACAAAGCCTTTTTCCGGCATCAATGCATGACATCTTTGCCTCAACCCATGAAACTCCTGTTTGCGGTATTTCATTTTCAACATTCGGCCATTCGTATTTATCAATACAGAAATTGTTGCCGTCCAGTTTGTTTACCGATATCATGTCGGACGGACAAATGGCACTGATCGCAATAATCCCTGAAACAGTTGCAATACGGTTATTCAGGTCTGTTATCTCAAGCGTTAATGAATAATTTCCGGCTTTGGGAAAAACATGGGTTACTCTGGAAAGATTTCCTTTTTCCGTATCGTAGGTGCCATCACCATCAAAATCCCACCTGAATAGCAGTTTGTCAAACGGTGTTTCTTTGTCAATTGATTCACTTGCATCAAATGCAATCGTTTTACCTGCTGCAAGCGAATCAGATACAACCCTGAATTGCGGTATCGGTGGAAGATCAATGTGATAAACGAACGTATCAACCTGCCCTTTGTACCCGGATGCATCAACGACAAACGCAAGTATGGTATCAGATTGCATCAGTGTAATCGGTTCCGTATACACCGTACTGTCTGTCGTCGGAGTTTTTCCATGACGACAATAATAGATGATTGACTGATCAGGAGTATTCAGAGATATTGACAGTATCCGGTCATACAGTTTATTACTTCCTGCGGGCACATTCGGAACTGCCTTTGGACTCATTACGTCAAGAATTGAAACCGAACTCTGATTTCGTGCAATATCTTCTGCGTAAAATGCAAGTTTTGAGTCTTTGGTACGAGATACAGTAATACGGTCTTTCGACTGGATGAATTTATTGCCTGCCGTTTTTGCAGTCTGACTGTATAGTGGATTAGATCCATCGGTAGTGTAATAGATCGATGCATTCTCGGATGCATCAAAAAAGACAACTACCGAATCATTATGCCCTTTTTTAATACTGATTTGCACATAGGGTGCAGTCCAGTCAATTGTATACTCATTCCTCCTCAAGGGGCTGTTCAGTCCCTCGTTACTTTCAATATAATATTCAAGACTATGTACTCCTTCTTTATCAAGGGCAATTGTATCAGAAAACGGCTTGAACAGAGTATCGGGAAGCAGCCGCCAATGCACGGTTCCTGTGGTATTTGTCGCAAAGTGAATTTTAAGTTTTTTATTGTATAACCCGCCATTTGGTACAGCCTCAACACGCGGCCTGACAAGTTCATCCATAATAAACATCTTTGACACATTACCGATTTTGTCAACTGAGAAATATTTCAGAACAGTTCCGGTCGTGATAGTAAACGGAACGGTATACTGCCTTGATGTATATGATGGTTCTGCACCACCTGTTTCGAAATAAATTTTCGATTCCTCATCGGCAATGAGTGAGACGAGGAATTTACCCTCCTGCATACTGCCACTAATGCGAACACGCACTTTAGGAGGTTTTGAGTCAATAAAAAATGGTATCTCTTTTTCCACTGATGCATTATCTGCAAGATCGTAGGCAACTAACTTCAGTCGCGTACTGTCTTCACGGGAAATCTGAATACCTTCACTGGAATTATAGAGCAGCGATGATTGCGTTACTTCGGTTCCGTCAAGTGTATAAAATACTCTGACCGGTTCATTTGCGGTAACAAACACTGTTTGCTGTTTTGTAAACGATCCACCATTACTTGAAACTTTTATTACAGGAGGTTCGACATCCCATTTCCCCTCCCATTTGAACACTTCCGATTCATTACCGGCATCATCCCGTGCTCTGGCCCGAACAACAGCCTTGCCCTTGTGTGCAATGACAATCGGTCCACTGTATCGAGGACTTTCGTTAGTGATACTCATTTTGTTAATTTCGTATCTGATTTCAGACTGATCCCGTGTTGACAGGATAATCGTATCAGCATTCGGACCTTTACCGACCCGTGAGCTGATCTTTGGAGTTGTTGTATCAATTGTAAACTTAGCCCTGAACATTTCCGAGCTTGTTCCAGTACTGTTTTTTCCATAAAACCGCACAACAGTGGTTCCAAAAGGAAGATATACCGGATTACTATACTTTGTAAATCTTTCTGCCGGCAGCACCGGATCAAATGAATAGAAGACATCAATTGCACCATCATTATTAAAACTGATTTTTTGTCCCTGTTTGTAAACACCTTCACCGGGGCTTATAACCGGTACCACTTTTGTTGTATCAATCTGATACTTAATATATTCAGAAACAGTTCTGTTACCGCACCTGTCAATTGCCGCGATATATCCGGAAAGTTCTTTTTGAAGAGGTATGGAATCTGTAAGTACTGTTCCAGTTGTATCTCCGGATGCTTTCAGAAGAAGAAACCTGCATTTTTCATCAGTTTTAAGCCGTACGACAGTCCCCGCAGGATACAATCCGGAAGCCGGTGTTATGGATAGTGATGAAGGCCTCTGATCAAGAACATACTGAATTGATGCAATTTTACTTTTATTTGCGAAGTCATCCTCTGCATAGTAATACAGAATATATTCGCCATCTTTTGAAATGTGGATAGGGCTGGTATACAGGTTCATAGAATCGGTAGTAGTAAGGCTATACCATATCTGTGCCTGTTCGTTTGCTGTTAATTGAATATAAAAAATTGACGAATGCATGCTGGCTGATGGTTCGACCCTGACTACTGGCGCAATTGTATCAAGCCATGAAGGAACCGTATCTTTGACTTTATTTCCGTCAGCAAATGCCGGGATTGTCAATGCTGCTATTGACAAAATAATTATCGTTACTTTATATACCGATTGTTTATTGCAATACATTTAAACTCATACCTGTGATTACCTGACGTTTGTCATTTTTAATCTGATCATCTTTTTAATTTTATCGTCAGTGGTTCTTGACATTGCCTTATTATAATGCTCTGCTGCCAGTTCGCTGTATTTTTTATATTCAGAATAAATATCACCAGCCATCATATCCGGAAGATAATTATCCGGTGCATGTTCACTTGCCTGTTTTAAAGCATATATGGCATCATCATAATTGGACGCATTTTTTAGTTTTATCATATCGTACATACACTTTGCCACACCAAGATAGCCGTCCGCTGCATCAGGAAAATCCCGTATGATAAAATTGTATTTCATAATTGCAACTTCATACCATCCCATTTTGTAGTAAACATCACAAAGCTGTATCATCATATCCTTGTCAGTGGGGTAATTTTCAAGATAATACTCTACCGGTTTAACTGCCTCATTTATCCGCTTGTTTTTTTCAAGCACCCTGACATACTGATAGATCGCCTCGCGATGATACGGGTATATTTCAAGCATCTTGCGGTAATGTGTCTCTGCTTCATCATAGCGCCCGGTCTTTTCTGTCAACTGAGCAATCTGTAAACGTACATCTAACCGTTCAGGTGCAAGACGCAGTAATTCATTGTAACGTTCAATAGCTTTATTGTATTTACCGGCTTTAAAATATGCAATTGCAAGGTTATGCTGTACAACGACATTCTTTGTACCTGATTTATCAGCTTTATTATACGCGCGGATTGCTTTTCGGTTATTACCCTCAATACTGAAAATATTCCCGAGATTATTCCATGATGCCCTTTTCGAAACAGGAACCAGTGATGCCCGCTCAAAGCTTTTTCGTGCATCATCCCTTTTTCCTTCAAACCAGTACACAACACCAAGGTTTACATGTGCAACATCAATTTCGGGATCGATATCAATAACTTTCTGCAAAAGCTGGCGCGCACGTTCAAACCATTTCAGATCGAAGTATGTATGTGCAAGGTCAATTAAAATCGTAGTATTGAGCGGATCATTTTTTAATGCCGATTCAAGAATCATTGATGATTCCATGAGGCTTCCGCTGTTACGGTACGCTGCACCAAGTGATGAATAATACCGGAGATTGTCAGGATGGTACTTTATCAGTTCATTAAATACGTCAATGGCTTTTTTAAATTCACCGGCAAGCAAATATGCATTACCCAGGGTAAATTGTATCCCGAGATCCGATTGTCCCATTGCAAGAGCCTGTGTCAATGCAGCAAATCCACGCTCATATTCACCCTGAACAATATATCTTTTTCCGATTGCAAGTTTACCTGCAGCAGTTTTTTCAAGTGTTGCTTTAAAATTATCTACATAACGAACTGCCTGCAATGGTACCAGATTGTCAACCATGAAATTCGCAGCACGTGCGATTGTTAATTCATCCTTGTACTTACTTTCAGCAACTCCCGAAAACCCTTTCATCGCGGAATCAAAATTTCCATTGCGTTCATAAAGATTTGAAAGATTTACGAGTGCATATGCACATTCAGGATCAAGTTCAACCGACCTGCTGTAGGCTGTCACCGCATCATCAAACAACCCATGCATTTCAAAACCAAGGCCCTGTGCACATGTTCTGAAAGCATCCTGAGAATTAAAGAACTTTCTCTCAATAAGTACTGAATCTGCTTTTGTCAAAGATATATTAACCATTGACACTACTTTATAGACAAGCTGATTTGCCAGAGTTTCAATGTGCTCAACAGGATATGACAAACGCTGCTCAGTTTTCATGTTCGACTGACTGCCGGTTGCCGACAAAACTTTTGCCTGTACATAGAGCGTATCGTTTTGAATCTGAAATGAACCGCCAACTGCAATATCCCACTTCCAGCGTTTCTGATGCCGTATCAGAACACTATCATTGTCCATCATGTATGCGCTTGAATCGATCTGAAACAATACCCGGGGATCCCAGACATCGACACTCTGAACCTGGTGAAGTTTTACAAAGCATAATTCAGGCAGTGCATAACGGACCCAGTTATTGAAAATCTGCGGTCGTTCATCAATGAATGGAAACAACATAAAGCGCGGGCTGTCAGCAAAACTGTGTGTCAGCATTATCACTATTACAAACCATGCTTTTAAGAGAAAACGTCTCATAGGATATAAAAATTGCCAACCAATCGCATTCATTTTCGCTAAGATTCTCTTTGGCACCCGGTTTTTAAGCAGTTTCTTCTGACAGGAACCAATTATGTAAGTAAATATATGTTATATCATTATATATGTGAACAACAGAAACAATAATTTTAATTTTTTAGCATTACAAGGTACAATACAGATCTGATTTGCTATCTTTTTTTTATGAATTTTTAAAAAAAATCATTAGTTTTAAAATTTATATCGCACACGACATATAAAAATGGTATATTTATATCGTATGCGACATATATAATCAGTATACATACAAACAGGGCACTTCATACAATATGGTTAGTTCCATGATGCATGTACCAACAACATTATCCGGGAGGATGTATGAGCAACTTTTATGAATTCTCTGCTGTAACACTTCAGGGCAAAACAGTATCCATGGATACCTTTCGGGGACAAACAGTGCTCATAGTCAATACTGCAAGTAAGTGTGGTCTTTCTCCTCAGTTTAAAGGGATTGAGGAACTCTATCAAAAATACAAAGAAAAAGGATTAGTGGTATTGGGTTTCCCCTGCAATCAGTTTGCTAATCAGGAGCCCGGTGATGCCAGTTCAATTTCTGAAACCTGTTCTTTAAATTATGGAGTAACCTTTCAGATGTTTTCAAAAATTGATGTTAATGGTCCGGAGGCACACCCATTATACAAGTATTTAAAGAAAACATTACCTGGATTTCTTACTTCTGACATTAAATGGAATTTTACAAAATTTCTTATCGATTCTAATGGAAATCCGGTAAAACGGTTCGCACCGACTGACACACCTGAAAAAATTGATCACTATGTCAGTCAGATGCTTTCTTAGAAAAGGTAAATAGCAATGAATAACAGTGATGAACTTTTAAAGCTTGAAAATCAGCTCTGTTTTCCACTGTATGCAGCATCGCGGCTGGTAACACGGGAATATCAGCCATATCTGGATAGGTTAAATATTACTTATCCACAGTATCTGGTGCTCTTGATTTTGTGGGAAAAGGATGGTTTGACCGTTAACGAGATAGCAAAAAAACTTCTGCTGAATACAAACACGGTAACTCCCCTGTTAAAACGAATGGAGGCAGTAGGTATTCTGAATCGAAGCACTACAACGGCTGATGAGCGTAAGGTAATTGTCAAGCTAAGCAGAAAAGGAAAAAAACTAAAGGAGGATGCATTATGCATTCCACAACAGCTTATAGAAGAGTTTATGAACGGCCCGGTTAACTCTGATGATTTATTGAACCTGAAGGCGATTTTACAGAAAATGATTGTTTACCTGTCTGAAAAATGAGCTTACAGCATTACCAGTAGCCGCATGGGACCCATAATCCTGATACAGTACCAGTACCTTGTCGTTAGCATTACCTTTCTCATGTTGACTAAGACTGTACAACCCTTCTGTTGCAGGAGAGTTAAATTCTACGGCAATTGTATTTGTACCATCGGTAATCAATAATCGATACTGACATTCTTTACCGTTGGTGCATAGCGTGCCAGTCTATCGGATCGTAACCATTAGAACTACAGCCACCATCTATGCAGTCGCAGATTTGTTCCTGTTATTTTGTAAAATCAACATTACCGGAACTATCAAACACTATAGCGGTCGATTTCAGGTCTTCGGTTGAAAGCGTATTAAGAATTGATATCGCATTTTTATCGTTGTCAATTCCCGGTTTACCATCAGCGTTAAATACCAGCGGAATAACTGATGCCTGTTTACAGACACCATTTTTCGCAAGTGATACTTTTAATATCACACTGTAACTAAGAATACCATCAGTAACAAATGATTTATAACTGCTGAAATTACCCAGACTGTAAGCAATCAGTCGTCCACGATAGTTTTCCATACCTCTCAACACATGAGGTCCATGTCCGAGAACAAGGTCTGCACCTGCATCAACTGCCCATCGTGCGAATTTGAATGCATTGCCGCGATTTTCGCCATAATAGTATTCCACTGTATCTTTGATCCGATTTGCCTGACGTCCCTCTGCACCTGCATGAAATGAAACAATAACGATGTCGTGATTCTGGTCCAGAGAGCGGATCCTTTTCCAGACATTCAGAGAATCCTGTACTGTATAGGCAGATTCCTGATTGGAATATGCAACCATGCAAACGCGTACACCCTTGACATTCCATGATGCCACAACGCCTGTTTTCCCGCTATGTAAAATTTTAGCAGAATCCAGCGCATTCATGGTTGCATACATTCCCTCTGTTTTAAAATCATTGGCATGATTATTCGCAGTACCCAGAACAGTGAAACCGGCATTTTTAAGACCTGATGCGTATGATACCGGTACACGGAAAACAAAAATTCCCTGTTTGCCACGCAATCCTTTCATGGTACCACCGGTATTTGACAATACCGTTTCAAGATTTCCAAAAGTGATATCATCCTTCAGATACGGGATCACCTGATCCAGTAATGCTTCCGGTCCACCATCCGGTAACGCAGCACTTTCTTCAGGCCATGCCCGTCCAAGCTGAATATCCCCTACTGCAGTTACAGAGATTGTTTGTGAAATATCTGCAACAGTATCTATATGTACATCATTACTGAGTGTGACAGTGTCAAGATACATCTGAACAGCAGCGCGATCCTGTGCCATTTTCAGATTTATTGACAAACCAGGTGTTGATGGTTGCAGTTCTTTGACTCTTCCCCATAATTCACAGACTTTCTGCCACTTTTCTGCCTGATAATATGCCCAGCCGGTTTCCCACAATGCGCTGATATTACAAGGATCGGCATTTACTGCTTTGTCAAGATACACCAATGCAGAATCGGTTTTTTTAACCTTAAGAAAGGGAATCGCCCGTGTCAACATTTGATTTGACAAAACAGTATTACGGTTCTTTCCGCAGTCTGCTGCATGACTGTGCATGGTTCCGAAAAAACACAATCCTGCGATCAGGAAAAATAAACCAGTCGCTCTCTGTACCAAAGAATTACTCCTTCACGAAAAATCATTCGACACATCAACCAGATTATTCAAGATACCTTATTGACACTGACTGATGCAACAACAGACAGAATCAATAACAAAACTAATATCTCTGTATTGACAAAGATACTAACGTTATGTAGTTTAATTGAAACCGGCCAATCAAACACCGGAACACTTTATACTATTTTAACAGATAATAATTTCTACACTATATGAAAATCAAAGAAATAGCTGAATTGGCAAATGTATCGATCGGGACTGTTGACCGGGTGTTGCATAACCGGGGACGCGTTGCAAAGGATAAAGAGGAACTTATCCGCAAGATTATCAAAGAGAATGGCTATACGCGCAATATCTTCGGAAGCCGTCTTTCGATTTCTAAAAATTATGTATTCCTTGTCATCATGCCAAAGCTGGATCAGGACAGCCACTACTGGGAGATGTCTGCACGGGGTATTGAAAAAGCACTCAACGAGTTAAAATTATATAAAGTATCAGTACGATATATGTATTACGACCGGTATTCTGTCCTTTCACAAAAACGCGTTTTTTCAAAAGCTCTTGATGCGGATGTGGATGGTATACTTTTAGCACCTATCGATACTGATGTGGTGCTTGATTTTATTAATAAATTATCGGGGAAAATTCCATACATACTCTTTGATTCAGAGCTGCCTGACACACAGGCCAGATGTTTCATTGGTCAGGATTCGTTTCAAAGCGGAGTGGTTGCCGCAAAGCTTATGAGTCTTTTGATTAAAGATGAGGCGTCATCAATTGCAATTATCACTATTGCTGATGATATTCATATCAGGAATCGTGCAGAAGGATTCAGATCTTTTTTCTCCGGTAATGATCTGATCTATATAAAAACAGTTACACTTGATCGTATTACCTCTATTAATACAAATCAATTTTTGG
>JAAZBG010000088.1 GCA_012513915.1 Fibrobacter sp. | reverse complement strand
GTCTACTGTATCTATCTCTCGCCAGGATGTTGGTGATGAGGTAATGCGTTTCAATGAAATTCGGGAAAAAGCAAAAAAAGATTACCGCCAATATATGACTGATATGAGTAGTGATTCGTCAAAAGTTGATGCGTCAATACTTAATATTTATGAACACATTCTGGACGATCCTGCATTTATCGGGCAGGTTGTAGAGACAATTTCAACAAAACTTTACGATCTGGAAACTGCAATACGACTCGTTTCCAATGAATTCATAAAACGGTTTGAGGCTGCGGGTACTGCGTATTTTAAAGAGCGCAGTAGTGACATGGTTGAGATTTGTGAAAAATTGATCTCGTATTTGTATAATGATGATGGCAGGGCAAAAACATTTATTGAACCGGTGGTTCTTGTCGTTTTAAGAACATTTACTCCTACTGATATTTTATCGTACGATAAAAGTAAAATTCAGGCTGTTATTACAGCAAGTGGTGGTAAAACATCACATGCAGCAATTCTTGCCCGTTCATACTCAATTCCTGTCGTGTCAGGTATCAAGAATATTGCCGAGAATATTCGTCCCGGGGATCAGATCCTTGTTGATGCCGAAAAAGGGAATATTTATATACGACCTACTCCAACAGTATTATCCAAATATAAAAAACAACCTTTTGATGAAAATGCGTTTCAGGCACTAAAAGAAAAATGGCGCAGACCGGTTTACACAAAAGATGGAATTCAGGTTGATGTACTTGCCAATATTTCACTCCCCGATGATGTAAATGATGCCAACGAATATGGTGCTGACGGAATAGGACTTGTGCGTACAGAGTACCTGTTGTCAAATAGAAAAGATATGCCCAGTGAGGATGTTCAATATTCTTATTACCGGAGCATATTACAAAAGACTAACAAAAAACCCTGTATTATCCGTCTTATGGATATTGGTGGAGACAAGGTTCCCCAGTTTTTTGATATGCCGCTTGAGTTTAACCCGTTCATGGGGTGGCGTGCAATCCGTATTTTCCTGGAACGTAAAGAACTGTTTGAATCTCAGGTTTCTGCGATTCTTCGTGCCGGGGTTGGATTTGATTATTCAATAATGGTGCCTATGGTAACAACACTCCAGGAATGGATAGAGGCAAAAGCATTTATTACACAGATTGCGACTAAATTAAGTGTAAAGATTCCCCGTATCGGGGTTCTCTTCGAAGTACCTCTGGCTATTCTTGAAATGAACACGTTTATGAGAGAAATTGATTTCGCATCGATCGGTACCAACGATCTTATTCAATATCTGAGTGCTGCTGACAGAAACAATGCAAAAGTAAACTATCTTTACAATCCGGTAGAACCGGCATTTTTACGCATAATTCGTAATGCAATTAAATGTGCAAATGACAATGGAATGCCTTTGTCAATATGTGGGGAGATGGCGGGTAACCCCATGCATACAGTTCTGCTGCTGGGATTAGGTTTAAAACGGTTTAGTGTGATACCGAGAAATATTCCGCTTATAAAAGAACTTATTGCGAATATCAGTATAGCAGAGGCAGCTGAAAGTATTTCACATATTGATGCTATAGAATCTACTGAAGATATGGCACAATGGATAAAAAGTCTTAACAAACGTCTTTTGGGAGATGTTCTTCCGACATTACCGTTAACTGTTGATGTTTAGCCGGCCGATCTCTTTTACAAAATTACTAAATTCAGTTTCAAGTGTTTGTGCAAGCGTTTCAAGATTGTCTGTTGCTCCTGATCTTATTTTTTTGTTAATTTGGTCTGCAACATGACTCATGCGTGTCGCGCCAATATTTAATCCAGATCCTTTAATTGTGTGAGAATAGAATGCGGCTTCGGAATAGTCCTGTTTTGTCAGGGAATTCTTTAACTGGTCGATTTTACCCGGAATATCTTTTGTAAATATATGTACAATCTGGTTTATTAGCGTCATGTTGTCGTCAAGCCGCTGGCGCAGTGAGTCTAAATCGAACACTTTTAACTCATGGCGAGTCAGTTCATCGGGAACCTGAACAGAAGCTGTTGTTACATTATTCGTTTTCGAGGCTGACAGCCATTTTATAATTTTAAAATTCAGATTTTCAAGAGAGAACGGCTTTGCAAGATAGTCATTCATTCCATAATTCAAACACTTATCCATATCACCACTCATTGCATTTGCTGTAAGAGCAATTACCGGTGTTGTTGTATTTGGAGTATTACCTTTTCGAAGTATCATGGTTGCCTCATAGCCATCAAGAACCGGCATCTGGCAATCCATCAGAATTAAATCGTATTTTCTGTTTTTCATCATGTCAAGAGCATTTTCCCCGTCGATTGCAATATCCGCTGAATATCCCAGTTTTTTAAGTTGTAGTATTGCGAGTTGACGATTTGTATAGTTGTCCTCAACAAGAAGCATATGGTAATTTTTTTTCAGGGCGGCCGGAATATCAGAAATCGCATCTTCTGAAGCGGCTTGTTTCACCATATCTTTTTTATACTTTTTTAAGGGAACAGTGAACCAGAAGGTGGAACCTTCATTTTCCTTGCTTGTAAATCCAATTTCACCGTTCATAAGTTCAACAAGCTTTTTGCTGATTGCGAGACCCAATCCGGTTCCACCATAACGTCGTGTTGTTGATGGATCTGCTTGTGTAAAAGAATTGAATAGTTGATCATGCATTTTGTTTGATATTCCAATACCGCTATCTGTAATTGTAAATTTGATTTTACAAGTGGTTTCAGTTTGCATAGTACACTCGGCTGAAAGTGTTACAGTTCCATGCTCTGTGAATTTACTTGCGTTGTTTAGCAAATTATTCAATATCTGCCAGATACGAATCGGATCACCAATGCAGTTTTCAGGCAGGTATTCCGATATTGAAACGGAAAACGTAAGCCCTTTCTCTTTCATAATAAGAACAGATGAAAGTGTAGTGTCATTCAGGAGTGTTTTGGGGTTAAATTTAGTTTCTTCTATTACAAGCTTATCAGCTTCAATTTTTGAAAAATCAAGTATGTCGTTAATGATCTGAAGCAGATTATCTGCACTATGCTTGATTGCATCGGTATACATCCTCTGATCATCACTTAATACAGTGTCAAGTAAAATACCACTCATACCGATAATGCCGTTCATGGGCGTTCGTATCTCGTGACTCATATTGGCAAGAAACTGACTTTTGGCAATACTGGCCTGCTCAGCTTTTTTTGCAAGTTCATTTGCTTTTTCTGTTTGAGTAATCAGATCCTTTTTTACCTGCTCAGCCTCAGCAAGAGCTCTTTCAAGTTCATGCTCACGATTCAGCCTGGCGTTATGCTCCCTTTCCTGAAGAATAAGGGATTTTAGCAAGTCACCTCTTATCAGATCAATTGCCTGATATATTCCACGAAGCGGAGAATCTGCAGGTAATGAAACCTTAATACTGGTATCCCAGAAAAGAGAACCTATCGTTTCAATAAGTTTGTTAATTTCGCTTTGACTAATCGGAATAAATCGTTCGGTTGCCCAGGAATCGCGAAAACTATTACTGTTTATTAAATTGATCGCACTCTTTTCATCTTTACAGAATACTATTCTAAAGTTCTTTAGCAGTGCATATAATTTCAGGTATAACTTTACAGTTAGTGGTGGCTTAATTAGAAAAATTGTCTTCAGATCACAATAATTCCGGCTCATTATTACTTCAATCGTTTTAAAAAAACTGGTGCAGATTAAAGGATTATGAATCCGGAATTTTGACAAATTAAGAAGCGCATGAATTGATGAATTTGAAAGATAGCCGCTTCTAAACAATAGATCAGTCTGTTTGAGAATTATTTCTATTTTTTCTTTTGTAATTTTTCCCTGTAGCGCTAAATAATAAAGCCTGCCGGTGATAAGGCCTTGTTTACATTGAAAAAAAGGCTTTGTTTGCCCGGTAAACCATAAGGGATCAAATATGACCTGGTCAAATGAAATTTCATCCGTAAGTGTTTTTTTTTCGGTGGATTCCTGATTAACATTGTTGAGTATTGCTACTGCATGCCTGATTGCATCCTCATAGTTTCGACAAATTGTCATTTTGACTTTTGTTGAGACAAACCGCTTTCCGGTTTGGAATATAAGGCTTATAAAAAAACTGACATCATGAATTATGAGCCCTGAAAAATTACCCGGCGAGTTTAACCAGTTGTCTGTTTGTTTTTTTCGTGTATCATATGCAGGTAGACCATAAAGGTGCTTGTATGAACGGATTTCAATATATGGCCGATCGCCAATATATTCTTTAATTATTCTGTTTCGGTATTCAAAAATCATGTCAATATTTACATTCGACATATTCCCGGATGGTATTAGCCAGACAATTCTGTTGTCAATTAACCTGATGGTGAGCGTATAGTCATCGCAAATTTTAATATCTGTCCATTCAGGACATTCAAGCATCTCAAGTCCTGTGACAGGGCAAACTGTTTGGTGTAAGTGCTCAGAGTGCATTGTTGACTCTTTTATAGTGCATAATATTTATCATATTCAATAGAAATTAGTGTAGTACTGTGATCTGCCCGGACAATATAATTATCGAATATTCTATTATATAAGTCCTTTTTTTTCAACATAATTTACCCGAAATAACCAATAGATAATATACATTATTGTGAGTTTTGTTAATCCGAAATTGTCCAATAGAATATTGCGAATCCTGCTGATTTGCTAAATGACTGGACAAATCAATACTCTGTTCATTCAGAGGCCAGACAGTAAGGGAAGGCTTTCCTTTCACATTCCAATAGAAACCCACTCCTTTACAGTCAGGGTTCGGCATTTGTCTGGTATCTAAGTCAAAATGTCCAATGGGAAATGTGAATTTTGCTAAAGTTATGTATAAATCAATTCCCTGTCGGGAAAAGCCCACTTTTTTAAGAGTGGACTATCATAGTAGTGCATTGTAACTGAAGACGAAAAAATACTTTGCCATTGTCTGGAAAAAAGCATATTTTCAATAATATTCGAA
This sequence comes from Fibrobacter sp., assembly GCA_012513915.1. GTDB lineage: Bacteria > Fibrobacterota > Chitinivibrionia > Chitinivibrionales > Chitinispirillaceae > JAAZBG01. The sequence goes on along the minus strand of JAAZBG010000088.1, from coordinate 17,287 downwards.
ACAAATTGAAAGTTTCATTCGATTATCAAAGCGGTGGTTTTTATCACATGAATTACAAAGAACGTTATACGCATATCGCCGAATTAATTCGAAACAAAAAGAGAGTTCTGGTAACAGATCTGGCGGCGCACTTTAATGTTTCTGAGGTTACTATCCGTAAGGATCTGACACATCTTGAGGAGATTGGTATTTGCAGGAGGTTCCATAGTGGTGCGGTTGCTGCTACTGAAGCTGGTATTATTGATGTCCCTGTCAAACACAAGGTTACTATTGCGAAAGATCTTAAAGACAGAATCGCAAGACTTGCAGTGACGCTTATAGAACCGGATAATACTGTGATGATTGATGCCGGTTCTACTGCGCATCTGATTGCATATCACCTGAAAGGACGGAGGAATATAAGAGTTGTTACTAATTCTCTAATGGTTGGAAGTGAGCTTGCAGATGAGACTGGTATTGAAGTCGTTCTTACAGGCGGAAATGTCTACTCTGTCAGTCAGGCACTTGTTGGTTCTCTTGCAATTGAAGCTTTGAGGCGGATACATGTTGATATTGCATTTGTAGGTGCAATGGGTGTTTCGATAGAGCGTGGTTTTACATCGCCAACGCTCGCAGAGGCTCAGTGTAAAGAGGCAATGTTTGCGGGTGCTGGGAAAAAGGTAATTGTGACTGATCATACGAAACTTGAACAGGTATCGTTTGCCAAGTTTGCCGGTTTTCCTGATGTTGACATACTCGTAACCGATAGTCAGGCAGATAGTGAAATTGTAAATAAATACAGAAACGCCGGGCTTGATGTAATGTTGGCAAGTGAATGAATAGTATCTTTCTGTAGATAATGCAATAACGATGTGATGGCCATCGGCAGATCAAATATTGATTGGATTAAAAAGGAGAAAAAATGGATGCAAATGGTGATATAGCACTTATTGGACTTGCTGTTATGGGACAGAACCTTATTCTTAATATGAATGATCATGGTTTTACTGTGGTTGCATACAATCGCAGTGTCGAAAAAGTTGATGCTTTTATCAATGGTGCCGCGAAGGGCAGGCGTACTATCATTGGTGCACATTCTGTAGATGAAATGGTACGTTTGTTGAAAAGACCCCGTAAGATTATGCTCATGGTTAAAGCGGGAAGCGCTGTTGATGAATTTATTGATATTCTTCTTCCTTATCTTGAAAAAGGCGATGTAATTATTGATGGTGGTAATTCCCATTATCCTGACACCATTCGTCGTACAAAATATCTTAACGAAAAGGGTATTTTATACATTGGAACGGGTGTTAGCGGTGGTGAAGAAGGCGCACGTACTGGTCCGTCAATTATGCCTGGAGGCAATCCGCAGGCCTGGCCGCTGGTCAAGGATATTTTCCAGTCAATTTGCGCAAAAACACCAGAGAGTGAACCATGCTGTGACTGGGTAGGTGAGGATGGTGCTGGTCATTATGTGAAGATGGTTCACAATGGAATTGAATATGGTGATATGCAGCTTATATGCGAAGCGTACCAACTCATGAAAGAAGGTGTGTGCTTGACAAGTGATGAGATGCATACTGTATTTGCAGAGTGGAACAAAGGAGATCTTGACAGTTATCTAATTGAAATTACCCGGGATATTTTAGGTTATAAAGATAGTGATGGTACCGCGCTTGTAGAAAAAATACTTGATACAGCCGGACAAAAGGGAACCGGTAAATGGACCGGTATCAGCGCCCTTGATAACGGGGTGCCACTAACACTCATTATGGAAGCTGTATTTGCACGATGCATTTCTGCGATGAAGGATGAACGTGTTACTGCATCGAAAATACTTTCCGGTCCGGGTACTAAGTTTACAGGTGACAAAAAAGAGTTTGTTGAACACATTCGTAAAGCACTTTTTGCGTCCAAAGTTATTTCGTATGCCCAGGGATATATGCTGATGCGTGAAGCGGCAAAAGAAAACGGATGGAATCTGAATTACGGTGGTATTGCACTTATGTGGCGCGGTGGCTGTATAATCAGAAGCGCTTTTCTACGAAAAATCAAGGATGCATTTGATAAAAAACCCGATTTGAGCAATCTTCTTCTGGACGATTATTTCAAGTCTGTTATGGATTCATGTCAAGTGTCATGGCGTAAAGTTATTATTGTTGCAACAGAACTTGGAATAGCTGTGCCGTCACTAAGTGCAGCACTCAGTTTTTATGATGGATACCGGACTGCACGTTTGTCGGCTAATTTGCTTCAGGCACAGAGAGATTATTTTGGTGCACATACATACGAAAGAATTGACAAACCCCGCGGACAGTTTTTTCATACCAACTGGACTGGAAGAGGGGGAGATGTATCATCATCATCCTATAACGCATAAGTATTGAATTAAATTTACTAACAAGAATCCCGAACGGGCTCATGTCTGTTAGTATACCGGATTATTTGAGCCAAGGTATTTAGTAATAGTATATTTGCACTATAGCTTACATACAAATGGATAGAGGCAATAGATTTATTTGTAAACCCAATGCTTTTTAATGGAGAAAAAATGTTCCGGATAGTAAGATGTGTAATAATCATTTTTGTCGTTTTTGCACTGAATATTGTTGCAGAAAACAACATTAATAAAACTATTGCTGTTATTCCATTTGAAACAATTGATGTCAGTAGTGTTGATGCAGACAATCTGGTAAAAAAACTAAATGAAGTATTTTCTTTGGTACCGGAGATTGATCTTGTCTCTCAGGATACAGTTTTGGCCGGTTTTCGTAATACATCCGTTGTTAAAGACTCCGTTTGCAGAAACAGAGTATGTGCCATTGCAGTGGCAAAAACACTTGGAGTGCATTATGCGTTTATTGGAAGCGTTCACAATGTAGACAATACCGTTACACTCACAATCTCGGCAGTAATCCCCGAGAAAAACGAGACTGTCTGGACAAATGAATATTCGACTAAGGATGATATAGATAATTTCATAAAAAAAACTTCTGAAAATGTCGTTATTGATGCACGGAATACTTTTTTAGCGGAGCAAAAAACGGAAGATGTTTCAGATGGAATGAAGACAGATACTGCAAAAGATTCTATCGTATCTCAAAAAACAGATGAGAATAAAGATGAAAACAGTAAGAAAACTGAGACCATCCCTATTGAAGAAAATGATGAAGCATTAATTTACGAATCTTCAGTTTCAAATCATGGTACAGTACAGGGATTGACTGCCGGACTTGTTGGCCGTTATGTAGTAAATGATGCAGGGTTTACAGAAAGTGAATGGGGCATAGATGTATTCTGCCTGATTCCTACAACATCAGTCAGTCAGGCGCGGTTTAAATTTGCACTCCCGATGTCTACAGCAGACACCATGGGGGTACGTTCGACTTGTAAACGCAACAGGGATTTCTTCTTTTCACTTGAGCATGAATGGGGCTTAAAGAATATTGGTACCACTGTTGGAGTTGGATATATGTATCTCGATAATTTTCAGAAAATTGATATCGTACCAGTGCATAACGCAACTCAATTCAATACCTATAATTTTAAGACATCACATATAGTCAATTGGGTATTCGGAATTCGTGCCGGTAAACATAATAAAGGATTTAAAGGGAGAATCAGTTATCCGTTTTTTTGGGGAGATGAAAAAAATCTTTTTATCGAATATAGTGCTATTGGAATGTTTGGCGGCAGCAGGATCAAAGGGGGAATGGGAATACAGGGTGCTGTAAAAAAAAGAGTAGGCAAATTTAGTTCAATGACAATGTTTTCAGAATCCCAATCATCATACTTTAGCAGTAGGTATCCAGCTGATTCAACTAACAAATTAAGAGAGTATTATTTCATGGGACCATCTGGCAGAGTGGCGTTTCTCGCAGGTCAACACAGCTCTGTAACGATAGGACTGGATTTTATGGGTATACTTGTTCCTGATATTTTAAATACAAAAGACAGATGGACTCCTAATATACTTCTTGGATATACATTTTCATTTGGTAATCTTACAAATCCGGAAACATATGATGGTAAGTTTTAGTTTGTTCGCATTTCATGGTATTTGTCAAATAAATGCAGGTGTTATAACAAAAATGGTACCATAAAGGTACTCTATTACATGTAAAGGTGTTTTGATTCTATGAATATTTCATCAATAGGACAGGATTCACACAAGTTTGTTGCAGATGGAAATAATAAATCGCTTATTCTTGGTGGTATTACAATTGATAATTGCAATGGACTTGACGGAAATAGTGATGCAGATGTAGTCTTGCACGCTATTACAAATGCAATTTCCGGTATAAGTTGTATTAATATTCTGGGTAAAGTCAGTGATGAACTTTGTTTAAAGCAGGGGATAACTGACAGTAAAGTATATCTTCAACGGGCAATTGAGACTCTTGATATATACAGATTGGTGCATATATCAATATCAATTGAAGCCAAACGTCCTCATCTGTCAAAGCATATACCTGAAATGCGAAAATCAATAGCGATGCTTTTAGGACTGGATAGTAATCATGTCGGTATTACTGCCACAACCGGTGAGGGATTGACTGCGTTTGGAAAGGGAGATGGTATTCAGGCATTTGTTATATTGACAGCAGAGTGCTGAACGATATTTTCATCATATTCATCGTTAAAGTTTCAGAGCGATTGATTGACGTTCTATTTCCTTTTTCCAGATATGCTCGGCTTTACGAAACCAGAACAACGGATTTGTAACTTCGTTTGATTCAGTATCCTGTTTCGGAAGTGTGTCGATCAGTGATGAAAAGTCTGTGAAAAATTTACTTACATCTTTATAACGCTCTACTGCAAGTGAAACATTTAACAAAATATAGTATGTCTGAGCCATTTGTATTGCTGTGTATGGAGCTGGTTCCGAGATAACCTGCGTAAGCCAGGTTCTGCAATTGTTTGTTAATTCCTCTTTTTGATCATCAGATGCAAATTGCATTGCCATAAAATTCAAATATCCTACATAAAAAGGATTCGTGCCGCCTTTATTTACTGCAAATATTTTTGAACACGATTCTGCAAGGATATATGCCTGAAAGCTTGTGTGACGGTTTCGCGGAAATGAAAAATAGTCTTCTGAAATTTCTCCTGCAGCCTCCATAATTTTCCGTCGTTTTTTTGTAGCTTTGGATATCAAAATTTTTGTTTTGTCATCAAGTATTGATTTATAATGAATTGTATCATCTTCGCCAATTATATTGAATAATGAAATATCTATTGATGCCATCAGACAATCTGTGCATATAAAAGGAAGTATGCTATAATAGTCGAAAAAATTTCCGGAAGAATCTTCTGCACTTGGAAATAAATCATTATCATGCCATTTCCAGGTGTAGTCATTTATTGAAATAAGATATCCAGTGACATTATTTGAACCACATCCACCGCAGGAACAGCGAAGGCGTTTTAAATCCTTATCCTGATATGTAAAGGGGAGATAGCGGTCATATGAATACTTGTCGATTAATCTCTGAAGTTCGCTGTAATCATTTACTATTGTCAATACCTTCGCAAGGTTGGTGTCGTTGAGAAGTGTAATAACATCTTCAGGTGGATGCATTAGAAAAAAACGATTACTAGTGGACTCTATTCGTTTTTTTAAATTCAATATAACACGTACTATGCTTGAGTCGATAGTTGTCACATTTGTCAAATCAATAACAAGATCTTTTGGTGTATGCTCCTGAAAAAACGATGTCAGTTGAGGTGTTAATGTAGGTAGAGAACCAAGACTATAAGCACCCTGAAGACAAATGACATCATAGTTGTTATTTGACATAACACACAGTGGCATTATTTCCCCTCCACACCAAATGAAGCACTTAATAGATAGTAACCTGAGTTTTCGCAGAAAATGTGAATATCAGGGTTATTGCTATTGTATAATATCGACTTAGACAGGTCAAGGTTTTGTAGCTTTGAAACGGTAATGTATTAATTATTACAGATGTAGCCGATAATGGTCGCGTATGGAAATGATGTCTGATATCGTGAAAAAAGGCTGTCAATGACCGATGTTTTGTTTTTTTGAACCTTCGTCCGGTATGTACCCGAACTATTCATTGAAAAAGTCCGGATTGAACCACTTTGTATGTTTTCGATATCGACTCTAAGCGGGATTGCAAGAGAATCCCTGATTAAGGAAACTGACAGGAGTGTTATTGATACCCGATAATCCGGCTGATCACTATTCTGAACAATCCGGACTGTACTGGCGCAATCACTTTGCGATATTTTTAATACCAGTATTTTTCTGATTCCGGCGATTTTTCTTAAAAGAGCGCTTTCTCTTTTCTTGTCGGCAGGCCATGATGGAAGTGAATCAAAATTTGCAGTGTTCAGGATGGGTGCAATATAGATTTTTTGTTTGGATACATCTATATCGGCTGGTGAGTATGCTTTTTTGTTGATCAGTGAACAGCTGACAAAAATACAGATAAAAAATAACAGAAGTAACTTTTTCATGGTGTAACCATAATTTTGTGTTTGTAAATGCTTCGTTCATTCAGACCCGTTTCATATCCCACCACTGCAAAATATAGTCCAGGAACAACTGGCCTGTTAAATTTTGTATGTAAATCCCATTGGTAAGGAATGGGTACATTTTCGGATTTATTGACAATTAATTTCCCGGATGCATCATAAATTGTAATGTTTTTTATAGATTTTCCTGAAAAAATTACAGTGCCATTTTTTAATGAAACCGGATTGGGATATATCGATATTTTTGAATTGTCAACAAATTTTCCAATTGAATAAAGTCCTGAAACCGGAACTCCTGTTGTAAATGTTGTATAATCTCCAGTAGTTACATTAGTAAACCCTGATGATTTCTCCCATTGTTGCAGATGCTCATTCCATTTGTAAACATCACAATCAGTACCAACGCCTCTTTTTGCAGTTATTGAGAAAACGCAGCTTGATTTTCCCTGCCAGAAATGAGGATATAAAAATAAAAAAGGTGTACTTTTTAAAATTAATGACATTGAGTTCGCTTTTTCACTATAGATTTTATCGGTTACGAAATCAAGTGACGGGGCACATGGTAATATCGTTGTGTCTAATGTAAATAAGGCTGTCGCAGATGATTGTGAATCAGGCGCAACAGATGAAAACCTTATTGTATCCGAAGAATAAGTATTATCAGTACAATCGTTAAATGAAACACCGTAGTCTTTAGATTCAAGTGCATGACCATTTGTCACGATTGCAATAACTCTTTCATCAGGTGCAATTGAATAAACTGTATGATATCCGTTGCCATCATTGTCAAGTGATACGGATATTGATGTATCTATTGATTTGTGTATTCTTAAAATCGATGCACTCCAGGGGATGTCTGCAGCAGAAATGGTATTTTGACTTTTGTGTTCAAATATCAGATGCAAGGAATCTATTGGAAATGTAGTAGTATTTCTCAGCGTAAATAATCTCATCCCATAGGGAAATACTTTTTTAATTAACGGCTGAGAATAAACAATTGAATCGTCCCTGACTGTTATCGTATCAAAAACTTGTGCATCATTGAGAAATCGTGATGTATCAGCATACTTACCTGTGTAAAAAGAAGCAACATGAAAGTCATGAAGAATGTCAGTCCATTGTTTAGAAAAGTTATTGGAAACAGTTCTTAAATTTGAATAAAAAGGTTGTTGTTTATCGTAGTTGTTGAACAGGAGTGTCCGTGTAAAATCAATAGATAATGGTGAAAGAATTTTTGATATATAAAGCATTAGCAGTGAGTTTGCATAATAGAAACCATTTGTAATATCATTATCATGAAGAAACGGCCGTTCCGGTGCACTGAAATAATGTGATGAATACCGAACGTAGTCGTTTACTTCAGGGAATGCAATTTCTTCAATTGATGTTGCAGTCCCCTCAAGCCACGCAAGCGGGTAATCATCAAGAGTAAGGTTGAAATTCTCAAGTACATTCCATGTCATACTGAATTGTATCGCATGGAAAAATTCATGGGCACAGGTCACTCTGATTGCATCAAGTGGGTTGGTATCATATCGCAAAGCAGTCCAGTTGGTTGCAATATCAATGATACTCGACCACCCTTTGGGATAGGTAAATTTATCTGAAACCGGAAATGGATAGGTAAAACCATAATCAGATGCGTTGTAGGCTACTACTTTATACTTATCGGACCGGTATTCATTGTCTTTGTATGGAATCGGTGCAATGAAGTTAAATCTGTTGACTTCCAGTTCCCAGCAGCTGTCAAGTGCCCATCCTATCTCATCAATGTAATCAGGGATTCCATTTGGAAGTGATTGCTTTATTTGCCAGGAATTTCTGTCAAAACCATAATTATCGTCGTTAAGGTGTGATGCCTTATGGGATGGCATGTAATAGATTTCGAAATGATTTCCTGGAGTGGTAAATACACGTGCAGAATCTGGTATTATAGTTAAAGAGAGATATTCGTTTTTTGCTGTAGTTGACAACTGATTCCATGCTTTTGTTAAATAAAACAAATCCGCCTGGGATAATTGCTCCTGTATTCTGTATTTTGGAGAGGAATTATTTTTTTTGTCAGAAACTGATTTCCTGATATGTTGTTCGAACTCTGAAATCGATTGATATGTATAACCGCTTAAACCACGGCTGGAAGTGCACTCAACAGTTTTTCCAGCATGAATTGTAAAAAAACAAACACAAATCAGTGGAATAGTAAATCGAAAAGGAATATTATACCGCTTTTTACTGCTGTTTATTAAAAATCTATAGATCATAGATACTTTCTGTGCTTTTCAAGTCAAAATTTGTGCCGGTACATAGTTTAAAATCCATCAAAACAATGAAACCATGGTTTGAATGGTACTATGGTCAATGGCTTACAACTCTGTTTCTGGTTCATTATGATAATATATATCCAGCATTTCAGTTTATGGAAATTCATGCTAAACATTACGTATGAAACAGGAATAAATACAAGAAAAAAATTAAGAAAAAATAACTCAAGTACCTCAGCTATTAAACCGATACTAATTAATGAAAGAAACCCGGTAACTCAAGCACCTCCCTTGTGTGCCTCTGAATCCCGAGCTTCCCCGCGTAAAGGGAATCAGAAGAGTGAATGGGTTGATAACTGCTTTAAAATAAAAATGGATGCTCTTCAGGCATCCATTTTTTTTTGACAAAAAAAAGGTGAAGTAAAAATTACTTCACCTTAATTCCGGAAAATAATTGCTCTGTCAGGCGTTTTTTGCTGCTGAAATGTCGCCCGTAAATTGGACGTTTGTTGATCCAGTGTCTTTTTTGTATTTCCCGATATCGATAACCATCGCAAAATAACCAACAAGTGCCTTATGTTCATCATAGTAAGGATTAGCAATAAATAAAAACATTCCAGTGCCACCATCTGGCCGGTTTATTCTGATTTCTGACGAATAGCTGTTGCCATTAGAACAACGTTCAAATTGCTTTTTGAGGAATGTCGATCCAATCAGTTTGTCTTTATCCATACCGATAATCTTACAGAATGATGGATTGACCACTATCATTTTAAATTCTTCATCTGCAAGACAGAATCCCGCAGATGTAGTTGATAGAATTGTACGTAACCGTTTTTCATTTTCAGATATTTGCGCATGTTTTAATTTGGATTCTTCAGCAAGATAGAAATGACAATTATCGGGTCTGTTGAGTCCATTGTAAATAGCTATTGCCATATTTTCGCAAGAGCCATATCCGCACGAACTGCAATTATACAAATCTGATACGCAATTTTTTCTCATTGATTTAAAAATTTTCCATAACTCATCTTCCGATGGAATGACTATACGGTTGTTAATACTCATGTCGGAATAATGACGTTCATACAAACCTGGTTCCCAGAATTTACTTAGAATTTCATTAAGATCATGTAATGAAATCGACTTCTGCGAATTTTGTATTGACGAATTATAGAGTGCTTCAACCTGATGAGATCGTTTCATTACTGAGTTTTCGATATCATCAAGTGATTTTTTATCGGTTATTGTGAGAGGGCCTCCATTGCACCCGTGCCCACAATTGAGACAATCGATAAGTATCGGGGCTGTCTGATTTTTAATAGATTCTTCTAAATTATCAAGATATTGATATACTTCTTCACCCTCAATTTTTCTTGATACTTCACTGATTCCCGGTGACCATCGTTCTGCGGTGCGTAATAAACCTCCTGGTGATGAAAAGCCGACGGCACGTTCTGCCGGGGGATTTATGTACTGATCAGGTGAATATCGTTTCAGGTCAATTTTGTTTTTCTCAAGAAAATTACTGATCGATTTGAATCCGATATTATACTCACCAAGTTTTGTCTCGTAGAATTCTCTTTTTTTGGCAAGACATGGAGAGATGACTGCAATTTTAAAATCATCATATTCATTGAAATATTTTCGGATCATTTTCATTGTGTGAAGCATTGGGCTGTCAATCGGTGCAAGGTAAGGCAGCAGGTCCGGAAGATACATTTCTATATATGTTACGATTGCAGGACAAGGTTGTGATATGACTGGCGTTTTTTTATTCTTACTATTCAGGTATTCCATGTATGATTTTACCGTTAATTCTGCTCCGAAACTGACATCAAAAACAGCTGTAACACCAAGACTTTTAAGCCATCCGTTAAGATGCATATATGTGTTGGGAAAATTAGCGGCGACAGATGGCGCTACGATAGCAATAATTTTCTGTCTGCCTTGACAATCTTCTATAAAGCGTTCAAAATCGTCTACCCAGAAACGCGCTCCGTGCGAACATTTATTGATACAACTTCCACATCCAATACACATAAATGGGTTGACAGTTACGTAATCACCGCTTCCATCATTGCAATATTTTACAGGACAGGCACTGATGCAATTATGACAGTTTACACATTTGTCATTATCTACACCAACTATGTCTGGTAGCTCTTTTAATTTTTTCCCGATCATCATGATACTGAATCCTTTATAATACGGTACAGCGAAAAAGTTTAATCATGCTATGATTGTTCGATAGTAATTCAATTGTTTGTAATGTCAATTTTTGCATCTGGTTGCTCGATTGTTATTATCGAATCTGCTTTATCAGGTTTTGGTTTTAAGAAAAAACTTCCCCCTGTAACAGCCAATATGAGAATAATCGCGGCAATAATCAAAGACTTTACGTTACCAGACCTTTTTATTTCCCACTCGGTACTTCCTATACCTGGCTCTGAAACCGGTTTCGATGATTTGTACGTTTGCATCTCAGGTTGATGATTTTTAATATCAAATGAAGATGTTTGACGTTGTGGTTGTGATATCGGGGCTTTAGGTGCAGCCTGAATTCTGTTTGAATAGAACTGTTCGAATGCTATCTGTATTTGCTGTGGATCTCTGTAAAACGCTGCAATGATTTCTTCCGGTGTTCCCATGTTGTATGAACTCAGTATATCTTCCAGGATTTTCCTGACAATGTCAATGTTTGCGAACCGTTCGCGTTTGTCAGTCCGCATGCATGTTTGTGCAACAGAAGACAAACGGTCATCTACTTTTTGATGATATTCTTCAAGACGTTTGAACTGATTTTTTGTTTTAGCCTGAATCATTGTTACCATATTACTATATGGAAATGGATTTTGGCCACAGATTAATTCGTAAAGAACTGCACCAAAAGAATAAACGTCAGAAAGCGTATCAATAGGGTAACCACTTATTTGTTCTGGTGAAAAATAGTGAATTGTTCCAACGATACTATCAGTTGAAATGGTATGTAGACCTGTTTCTATGGGACGAGCGACACCGAAATCCATCAACTTGACAATTCCGTATTTCGTAACCATAATATTTGATGGCTTAAGATCCCGGTGAATTATCCCGTTATATTCTCGCCCATATATTAAAATCTTTTGAGAATGTGCATAGGAAAGTGCCCGTGCAATCAGCACTGCAATTGATGCACAGACTGGCGACGGGACCATGGGGTGCATTGATAGAAGGGTAGATATGGTATCTCCGTCAATAAGTTCCATTTCAATTGTTGGTAATCCATGCCATTCATCAGTGTCATATGTTTCAATAATGTTCGGATGATGCAATTTAGCTGTAATTTTCGCTTCAGTTAAAAATCTGTCCCATAATTCACGCTGATTTGTTGGTAACAGAATTTTTACAGCACGATATATTTCAAGTTTTTCATTCCAGATTTTATAGACTCTCGCCATCCCGCCAGTTCCCAATATTGACACAACTTTTCCAGTTCCAAGAGATTCCTGCTTAGTATCTGATGGCAATTGAGGGTCGCAGAAGGTTGAAGAAATATCAATTGTGACATTTTGATCTTTGTGTGGTGCTTTTTCCTTTTTTATTGATACCAGTTGGGGCGGTTGCTGTACAATTGTCTCATCGTGATCCGTTTCGTCAATAATGAGAGGATAACTATTGTTTGCAGCAGAAATATCTTTTTCAGAAAACGATTCTGTTTCGATGGAAATTTTTGATAATACCGGTTCATCAGATTTTGAGGGATTCGTGAAACTTTCGGTATCAATCGAGATGGTATTTAATCCGGTGATTTTTGTATCAGGCTTAGAGCCTGACTGATAGGATGATGTAATTTTCTTCACAGTATACCCGGAAGATTTCGTATCAATAGTAACATTTCTGCTACCCGTGTTTTTATTGACAACATGATTTACATGTGATGACTTGTCAGGTGTACTTTTTCTTTCGGGCATATCAGAGAATGCATCACGGGTGTCGTTGTTTGGATAACGGGTTTGTGCCATATCGATATTCCCTTTCAAATATCTTTTTGCAAAAAGGTGTCATGCAGATGTTTCATTGTTGTAACTTTCTATAATACAATCATTTAATATGCCTTAAACTATTGTTTATGGAATAACATCAGAGAGAAGCATGTCTTAGACGTATTGTAACATTCACATATTTCAAATATCAATTGGTTTTTAATTATAAACCGGGTATAACGTCCATGGATAATTGCCATAAAACAATGCAGTATGTATTTTGTAGAAGAATACCTGATTATACTTTGTAAATAGAAATGAATATGGTTATACAGAAAAACGTTTCGTTAAAAAATAAAAATACCTATAATATTGGTGGTAAAGCTGACTATTACTGTGAGCCTGGGTCAATTGATGACATCCTTGAAATTTTACAATGGGCAGATTCCAGACGTGTGCCGCTGCTTGTAATCGGAAACGGATCTAATTTACTGATTAGTGATAAGGGATGGCCAGGGGTAGTAGTAAATCTTTCTAAGAACTACAATAAATGTGAGTGGGACAATAACAGGGTTACGGCAGAAAGTGGATTGATGCTCAATAAGCTTGTCAACCAGGTTGTTGATCTTGGGTTTTGCGGCATGGAGGAACTTTCAGGAATTCCCGGGACCATTGGTGGTGGTGTTATCATGAACGCCGGAGCTTTTTCGATGACATTACAGGATACAATTCATACGGTAACCTATTACGATCTTGAAGAAAAAAAAATATACTCCCGTAAAAAAGACGAACTTGAGTTCGGATACAGGTCAAGCTTCTTGAAACGTAAACCATCAATAGTTCTTACAAGCTCATTTTCTTTTGAAAAAAAATGTGATAAAGAAATACTGGCATCTAAACGTGCAGAAATACAGGCAAAAAGACGTGACAAACAGCCACTGGATTACCCGAATTGCGGCAGTGTTTTTAAACGTCCGGAAAAAAACTATGCGGGAACGCTTATTGAAACCAGCGGGCTTAAAGGTATGCGGATAGGGGATGCTGAGGTGTCAGGAAAACATGCAAATTTTATTATTAATAAAGGAAATGCGACTGCTGAAGATGTACGGGCGTTGATAAGTCTGATACAAAAGACAGTCCTTGATAAAACTGGTGTGATGCTTGAACCGGAAGTAATTTTTGCGGGTGAATTTAAAACATCACTTGTTGGTACTATAAAAACAGATAATTCTTAGTAAACAGATAAATGTATACCATATTGGAGCTGTAATGAATGTTAAGATAGAAAAATTTATCCTTGGTCCAATTGAAACTAATGCATACCTTGTTGTGAATGAACACCAAAAGGCATTTCTTGTGGATCCATCAGATAATCCATCCGATGTTGTAACGTTTATAAATGATAATAACATCGTTCTTGAGTCAATTGTGATTACTCATGGTCACTTTGATCATATTATGGGAATTCCTGAGCTTGTTAAAAAATATCCTGATGTAAAGGTGTATATCAGCAAAGGTGAAGAGCTTCTCCTGAAGGAGCCCCGATTTAACGGGTCGCTCATGCTCGGTGTGCAATTTACTTATGACGGCGAAGTATTTGAACTGACTGAAGGTGAAATGACAATCGGCAGCTTTAAAGTCAAAGTGATATTTGTGCCCGGTCATAGCCCTGCCGGAACAGCAATTCTAATTGAAAACAATCTTTTGTGTGGTGATATCCTGTTTGCCGGATCAATAGGTCGTGCTGATTTACTTGGAGGCAATGAGGAATTGCTTGTCAATGGTATTAAAAGTAAATTAATGGTTCTGCCGGATGAAACGGTCGTTTGTCCGGGACATGGCGGGAGAACGACAATCGCAAGAGAGCGAAAAGCCAATCCATACTTATAGAACCGGGTAGTATCATAATGACTGAGTTACCATATCTCGAAACATATTTTGCATATTTACGGCTCGAGAGAACTCTGAGTGATAACACTGCATCATCATATATGTACGATTTGGAACGATTGCGTGCATTCCTTACACAGAAGCGTATCGAGACCATTGACAATGTAACATATGATATACTATCTGAATACATAAGGGTCCTTTATGATTTGGGTTTTGAAGTAACATCAATCCAGAGATGTCTTTCATCTTTAAGGGGATATTTCGCGTTTGTTGCCTCAGAAGGTGCGATCAGTGTTGATCCTACAGAAATGCTTGAAACTCCGCGAAGTTCCCGATACCTGCCATCAGTACTTTCTGTAGAAGAAATCGAAAAAATTCTGGAATCAATTAATACCAGTGAATGGTTAGGGACAAGAAACAGGGCAATGATCGAGACGCTTTACGCTACAGGAATGCGGGTGTCAGAACTTGCTGCGTTTACATTTGAACAGTATATCCCTGATGACCATCTTGTCAGAATTACCGGGAAAGGATCAAAAGAACGCATTGTGCCACTTGGTGATATTGCTGCCCACTGGATTAACATGTACTATGCAACCGAGCGGCCAAAGCTTGTTAAGGCACATACCGACAGTACTGTCTTTCTGAATAAATCAGGAAAATCTTTGTCAAGAATGGGTATATGGAAAATTATTCAGTTTTACGCAAAAAGTACCGGAATTAAAAGTAATGTTTCTCCGCATACCTTTAGACATTCGTTTGCGACACATCTTCTTGAGGGTGGAGCAGATTTAAGAACGGTTCAGGAGATGTTGGGGCATGCAAATATTGTAACGACAGAAATATATACGCATGTTGACAGAGAATACCTTTGCGAGGTTCACCGGAGCTTTCATCCGAGAAATAAAAGAAAATCATGATTGAATCATTGATTCAGATTCATTATCATTTACGTACCGGAGGGGTAACAACTGTAATACGAAGGTACTCTGAAGCATTTAGTAAATTGACAATGGGTAAATCGGAACTGTTCGTTTTTTGTAACGGAAATGCATTTGCAGGTGATATTAATTCAAAAATTATTCATGTCAAAAAATGCGACTATTTTACGTATAAAGAAAAGAACGAGTTTTATAACGATCGGATGATAATTGAGTCTTATCTGGAAAAATGTATTAGTGAGCAGCAGAAAAAAGGACGTGTTATCGTTGTTGCTCATAACCTTGCTCTGGGTAAAAATCTTGCCTTGACATCCGCATTTTATAATTGCGCAAAAAAGAATACATTGAACTCGGTAACTTTTTTCAGCGTTTTTCATGATTTCCCGGAAGAAGGCAGAGTTGATGAACTTGATGCAATCAGAGATGTCGGGCGATTTAAAAGTAATATAAAAAAACAGATGTATTGCATTGATGCACCTGTAAAAATCGTTGTTCCAAACGTAAATGCTATGCGTATGATGCTTGAATGCGGTTTTAATGTGTCGATGGTTTCTAATCCTGTAAGTTGTAAAAAAGTTGGAATAAATTCAAACAAAATTGAGTATATACATAATTCCATATTGCATCATGCACATAAGCTGAAGTTACCATTTGATAAGCACAAAACAGTAGCCTATTATCCTGTACGCATAATACCACGAAAAAATATTTATGAAGCAATTCTTATTAGTTGTATTTTTTTCAATTCATCACTAATCACCGGTCCATCCGGTAATTCTGAGCAGGATAGTAATCATTACAGAAATCTTATTGATTTTATCAAAAGAAACAGACTTCCTGTGATGACTGATGTTATTAAGGAATGTGGTTTACAGAATAATTACAACGAAATACCGGTTGAGAACATTATGCTTGCTGCTGATTATATATTGTCAACATCTGTTGCTGAAGGATTCGGATATACATTGTTTGAACCCTGGATACAACAAAAAACGCTGATTGCGAGAAAGAATCCTGGGCTTGATATGCCTGACGGCTGGAATGGTGAATCGATGTACTCGTTCCTGCCGGTTCCTGTAAAATGGATTGATATAGAGCGTGTTGTACAATGCTATGAGATGTACTATGTAAAGTGTTTTAAAAAGGAAATATCATGGTCTGTTAAGAAATCCTTTATTCACGGGGAGTTTATCGACTTCGCAGTGCTTCCAGAATGTATACAAAAGTCAATTATTGAACTGATTATCACGGATAATAAAATTCGAAGCGAGTGGTTGACAATTATTGAAGACAATATCTATGGCTGGCCCGGATTGCAAAACGTTTATAATAACGCGAAACGATCAATTAAACATCATTCAGATATTGTTGCAAGTGAATTCAATGAACGTGTATTCAAAAAGGAATTCTCAGAAGTCTTCCTGCAGGGTACACCAAAAAGCAGTTACAATGCAGCGTATCAAAAAATCGAAGTTCATTTTCAATCACCCGAATATTTCAGGTTGCTGCTTGGAAATCAGGATTGTAGAATGTGTGATAGTTAAGACGTTGTTCCAGGAAGATATTATGCCAATAGTAAAAAAAAGAAAATAAATTGAATATTAAACTTTTTTAATTTAGAATAATTATTGTTTATAGTCAATTAGTAGTTAGCTGCGTTAATGGCAAAAAATGCGTGTAACATATTGATTAATAATTAAGTTGCGAAGTAGTTTCACATGAATATCAAACATGTGATAATTCC
>JAAZBG010000087.1 GCA_012513915.1 Fibrobacter sp. | reverse complement strand
CATAACGGGTTGCGGCACGCTTGCTGTACCGTAAAGTAATGCGGAGTCTTCGTAGCTTTACTTTATGGTATGGCAAGCTGTCGCTGTTGTATGAAGTAAACCAGCCCATCCTTTATGTTGTATAAAGAGTTCAAGAAATTAAAACCTTTTCTGAATATAATCAGACATATCACTTATAGATGTTAATTCTTTTATAGAATTACCTAAGCGTACGAAAAAACATTCTTTTCCTTGCTTCTTAATTATAATAGGTGACTCTGAGCCATTAACCATCAAACAACAAATGTCTTTATCATCTACAGTAAAGAAATTAATCTTAACGTGTGATCTTATAGATGTAAAATCAATGTCACGTGTAAGGATTTGATTTAGATGCCTTTCAAATTGATCTCTATTTGAATTTGATAAAGAGTTGTAATCATCTTCTAATCCTAATATTTCACCATCATCACGGACACCAATAAAAAGATTCCCACCATTGGCATTTAAAAAGGCAGCTACACTTTTCACTATAACAAATTCTAATTCTTTATTAACAGTATTATGCTTGATGTCCCACCTTAGGCTACTTTTAAATTCTACATTATCACTTTCACCGTCTTTAATAATACTTAATAGCTTGACTGTATCAGTAATAGTAACAGTTAAATCATTGATTATATTTCTATATTTTATAATGCTATCTTCAGTAAGATTGCCAAATTCATCCGCTATATATTTTTTATTCAATAATCTTCCTGATACAGAACGTATGATGTAATCAGGAGAGAAAATGACCTTTTCAAAATCAAGTTCTGTAAGGGGTCTTCGACCATTATTATCTAAAACTATTTTACATAATTCTTTTTCTGTTAATTTTATTAACCTATCGTCATCAGAAGTGTCTGTGAGATATTGCAAAACACCATTATTATAAATTGGTTTAATATGTGAGTCCCACCTTAATACATGTACCTCATCAAGCCTTTCATAACCTTGTACTTGATTTAAGATATTTCGAAATTCCATTACTCCATAATTAACAAGAAAATCATAACAGTCGCCATCATCAAATTTAAAACTATCTTTATATTGCTCTGACATACTGAATACATATTCGATTTGTTTTTTATCAAATTCGTCATAGATATTATAAAGCCCATAAAAACGTATATAGAATTCCGTTTTATGTCTTTCTTGAATATGTAATTCATTATCAATGACTATATAAAATCTAAATCCATTTATATTTGTGTACTTGTAGAGGATTTTACCTTGTCCTCTTAGCCATTTGTCAATGTTTAAGTGATTTAATTCTGATCTTTGAATCATTTTATCTCCTTGGATATCCAGGGGCTGAGAAGGTTATTATCCATTTCTTGGGCTGGTTTATTTTATACAACTTTTTCAAAGACGGCTTTTTCCCGGTTTTTAGTATTAGTTTCAAACACGCTCTTAATCTCTGTTAAATCCTCAATACGGTTAATTGTTCTATAACTGGCTCTTAAATTATGAATCTGATATATAAGATCCATTATTGCACGGATAATTTCAATGCATCTTTTTTAAGTACTGCTTCTAAAAGGGTAACCAGTTCTTTCCAGTTTTTTGTCATATCCGCAGCACTACTATTTTCAATATAAAAAATTGCAGCGACAGCATTACGGGATTTTTACTGGATCACGTTTGGAAATCTCATTTATTGCAATTTTAAAGTACTTAAATTCCGGCAGGAATTCTTTGGGAATAGCAGATTGATATAGTAAATCAATGAATTTTTCCGGTGCATTCTATGTATTTGGATATGATACTATTGTAATCAATTAATGCTTGTAGAGCATTAATTATTGTAGTAAAAAATTTATAGTACATACCCTGGAGGGGAAACATTATAATGATTCCCCTCAAGGTAATAACGGGATTTTGTGGCACATTTTCCCTACAATAATTGAAAGGCCAACACCCAACACCCAACACCCAACACCCCAGAAACAACAGCATAAAAAAAACAAATACTTTTGACATTACCAGTACGTGATGATATACTCTTTTTTCATTGTTTTAATTCATCAACGAATGACTTAAATAAGGAGAACTGGTTATTATGAGGGCAATTATCTTAGCAGGTGGAAGAGGAACTCGATTAAAACCATACACTACGGTCATTCCCAAACCGCTGGTTCCTGTCGGGGATAGGGCGGTGCTTGAGATTCTGCTTGAAAATCTCAGAATGTATGGTGTTACTAACATTACAATGTGTGTTAATCACTATGCTGAATTGATCAAGGCATATTTTGGTGACGGTTCAAGATATGGAATGAAAATTGACTACTCTCTGGAAGACAAACCTTTAAGTACCGTTGCTCCAATTAAACTACTTAAAGATCTGCCTGAAAACTTTCTGGTTATGAATGGTGATTTACTGACAGAGCTTGATTTCGCGGAATTTTTTAACTTTCATTTACAAAATGAAGGGCTGTTGACCGTTGCAACATACAACAGAACAGTGAGTGTTGATTTCGGTGTCATTGATATTGACCCTGACAATAATAAAGCAACTGGATTCAGAGAAAAGCCCAATTATAATTTTAATGTAAGTATGGGAGTGTATGCTTTTAACCGTCAATTGCTTGATTATGTACCGGAAAATCATCCTTTTGGATTCGATAATCTAATGCATAAAATGCTTGGCCTTCAAATGATGGTAAATATCTATAGTTACTCTGGTTACTGGCTTGATATAGGAAGACCTGCTGATTACGAAAAGGCAAATACTGATATTGAGGAGCTGGAAGCAGCGCATAAAAAATCAATTCCAATCGGTTCTCATGCTAATACAAACAATTATCAGACTCGCGCGATATAGGTTTATAAAATGAATGAAAAAGATATTGTATGGAAGATTCCGCTATTTGATTTAAACTTTGATGTCAGAGAAAAAAATGCCGTAAACCGGGTGCTTGATCGTGCCTGGTTAACAATGGGACCGGAGAATATCGCGTTTGAAAATAAATTCAGTGAGTTTTGCGGATCACCCTATTGTTTAAGTGTTAATTCATGCACTGCAGCGCTGCATCTTGCAGTTGTATGCTCGGGAATTGGTCCCGGTGATGAAGTAATCGTTCCAAGTCTGACATTTGTTGCTACAGCAAATGCAATCAGATATGCCGGAGCAACGCCGGTATTTGCAGATGTTATCAGCGCCGGTATTCCCTTGATAGATCCGGAATCTATTGTAAATGTGATTACCCCTAAGACCAAAGCAATTATTATTGTTCACTATGCAGGGTATCCATGTGATATGGATGCGATACTTGCTATTACCAAACGATATAATCTTAAACTTATTGAAGATTGTGCACACTCACCCGGAGCAAAGTGGAAAGGTAAAGATACTGGTACCTTTGGAGATTTTGGATGCTTTTCATTTTTTTCAAATAAAAATATGTCAATGGGTGAGGGTGGAGCGATTACTACCAATTCGGAAGAGAATTTTCAGAAATGCAAGTTTATGCGATCACACGGTATGACTACGCTGACACTGGATCGTCATAAAGGGCATTCATACACCTATGATGTCGTCGCTGCGGGATATAACTATCGTCTTGATGAAATGAGAGCTGCTATCGGGCTCGTACAATTAGAGAAACTTCCACAAAGTAATGCTCTTAGAAAAGATGCAATACTTTATTACCGTAAAGCCCTTTCCGGTACTCCTATTGAAGTACCATTTGTTAATTATCAGAATGCCTGTGGTGTAGATCATATAATGCCTGTATTTCTTGCTGATGGAGTAATCAGAGAGCAGGTTATGGCATACATGAAAAGTCTGGGAATTCAGACAAGTATACACTATCCTTGTATTCACCAGTTTACCGATTTTACAGGGTATTCCCATACACCTTTACCAGTAACTGAGAACCTGAGTTCGCGTGTACTAACACTTCCGTTATTTCCTGGATTGACATCAGTACAAATTGACATGGTGGTTGATGCTTTGCTTGGGGGGATTCATGCTCAAAAGAATTTTTGACATTATAGTATCCACTGTTGCTATTGTTTTATTGTTGCCACTTTTTCTGGTTATCGCACTATTACTAAAACTGGAAACGCCTGGCCCTGTTTTTTTCCTTCAAACGAGAGTCGGTTTGAATGGACATAGTTTTAAAATGTACAAATTCCGGAAATTTGCGCATGGTGCTACCGGTGGCCCCGGCGTTACAATGGTAAAAGATCCCAGAATGACAAAGATGGGTAAAATCTTAGAGCGCTTTAAACTTGATGAGATACCTCAGTTTATTAATGTTTTATTCGGACAGATGTCTATTGTGGGACCAAGACCGGAAACTCCGAATTTTGTTAACTACTTTAAACCTTCAGATTATGATGTTCTAAAAGTCAAGCCGGGAATTTTTGGAATAAATCAACTGATATACCGTCGTGAAGCAGACCATTTTCCAAAAGATAGCGATCCGGAACTGTTTTATATTGAAAAACTAATGCCGGAAAAATTGAAGAACGATATACATTATAATAAAAATGCTACTGTGTTTTCAGATATGTCAATTGCCATCCGCTGTATCTTTGCTGTTGTTGTTGAACCATTTAGCAGCAGATGGAAGAGGATGATCCGGGAACATCAGGACCAACGAGCTGCTATGAATACCACAGAAAAAGATTTCTCGCCGAATATAAAACTGTAATTTATTAAAATACTTTTTAAAACGGGGTCGACCGAATGATACAAATGGAGAATGTTTTGTTATCGGAGGTATCACCAGAGCATTATACAGTATCGAAAATAACAGGCCGAAAGAAGTCAATGTTCGCCGATGATATATGCAATAACAAAACCACATTGATGTCTATTATTAATGCTGCAAAAATTCTGGTAATTGGAGCTGCCGGTTCTGTCGGATCTGCATTTGTCAGGCAGCTTGCGATGTTTACACCTAAAACCCTGCATGTGGTTGATATAAGCGAAAATAATCTTGTTGAGCTTGTAAGGGATCTACGGTGCTCTTCGGTTGTATTGCCTGATGATTTTCTTGCTCTGCCGATTGCACTTGGCAGTATTGAAATGGAACGGTTTCTTGAAACGCATCAATACGACTATATTCTTAACTTCTCAGCGTTGAAACATGTGCGTTCTGAAAAAGACCCTTTCAGTCTTATTCGTATGTACAATACAAATGTTGGCAATGTTCATAACCTGTTGC
Source organism: Fibrobacter sp. (assembly GCA_012513915.1). Lineage (GTDB taxonomy): Bacteria > Fibrobacterota > Chitinivibrionia > Chitinivibrionales > Chitinispirillaceae > JAAZBG01. The sequence goes on along the minus strand of JAAZBG010000087.1, from coordinate 2,620 downwards.
AGAAGTTAACGCGGCAAAACGGAATCAAAAAGTTTTTTTCTGTATCATCCGATAAAGCAGTAAATCCGCACAATGTAATGGGTGCAACAAAAATATTCATGGAACGTGTTCATTTGCTTCATTCTGACAAGGTTTCTTTTTCTACAGCAAGGTTTGCAAATGTAGCTTTTAGTGATGGCAGTCTTTTGCATGGATTCCGCATGCGTCTTCAAAAGAAACAGCCTATTGCCGCCCCTGTTGACACAAAGCGATATTTTATTTCACATGAAGAAGCCGGGCAACTGTGTCTGTTATCATGTTTTCTTGGTGAAAATCGTGATGTGTATTTCCCGAAGCTTGATCCGGACGCGAATCTTGTGGCATTTTCAGATATCGCGTTAATGTATTTAGAATTCCTTGGTTTTAAGCCTGTAATTTATAAGACTGAAGACGAGGCCAGAAATGCATCGTTTGATTTTGACGTTACGTCAAAAATATGGCCCTGTTATTTTTTCAACAGTTCAACGACTGGAGAAAAACCATTTGAGGAATTCTACACCGACACCGATATTGTCGAATTAAACCGCTATAAAGCAGCCGGCGTGTTAAATCGCAAGCAAAATACAGAGCCGCAACAAATTCTGGATGCAATTGAAAAAATGGAAGAAATCAAGTTAAAAGCAATCTGGAATAAAGAGGAAATTGTAAGTGCTATTAAAATTGCTGTTCCTGAATTATTTCATGTTGAAAAAGGGCGCAATCTTGATCAGGGGATGTAAGGGGGGGGAGGGAGGATAGCGGTTTAGCTGTTTAGCTGTTTAGGTAGGACAAAACCACAAAACCACTAAACTGCTTTCCCTCCCCTAAACCGCCTTCCTCCTCATCGACCTAATTAGTGCTGCTAAAACCTTTTCTGTTTCCACAAATTTACTTGAGCATTCTATATCTTCCATATCTTTAGCACTAACATAGCCTAACCTGATTGCCAGACTATATTGATAAAGTAATTCACGAAGCGACCCAAATGCGATGTCTAAGAATCTTACAAATTCAGCATCACTTGACCGTGCACAGCCCTCAACAATATTTGATGCAACAGAAACTGCAGCTCTTCTCATTTGTGAAACAAGGCCATACATCTCTTCTTTTGGAAACAACCTGGTTATCTGATAAATAACTATCACCAATTCACCAGCAAGATTGAATGCACGTAATTTTGTATGATCACGCATTAAGGGTCCGTTCTTTGAAATAAGCAGCTTGTTAGCTGTTTAGGTAGTAATAACTACTCTACTAAATTACTAAACCGCTAAAAAGCTCCTCCCCCCCCAAAAAAGACTTGCATCTCAAAGATAAAAAAAATATATTATAGCACCTAAAAAATCCTGGAGGAATAGGATAACGGTAATCCAACGGTCTTGAAAACCGTCGTGAGCGATCACTTGGGGGTTCGAATCCCTCTTCCTCCGTTAAAAAGTTTCGGGACCTTTCTGAAAATGCTCAGAAAGGTCCCTTTTTTATTATAGTAAGCTGCTGAAGATTTTCAATGGGTTAACTTAAATTTCTCAGTAAAATCAAATCGCACATGAAACACGCCCCTCTAAAACACGCTCCCTGGAAAAGCACGCCCCCTAAATCCCCCGCAGGGGGACTTTGAAGAATGATAGAATAATTATACCAGATTTCATTTTAAAAGTCCCTCTGCGGGGCGCGTATTGTAGGGGGCAAGCGTATTAACTCAGGCTCCCCCTCTACCGCTTGCGGAGAGGGGGTTGGGGGGGTGAGGCTATTTACGAAGTGAGATTCAGGTAATATGTTTCAAACGTATTTGAATTTAACCGATTACAGTATTGTCAGCCCTACAAACTGTTAATTATTTTAGCACTATGTCACGTCATCACGATAAATGGTACACCCGAATTTTTAGCAATCCGAAAATTGTTGAAGAGTTATTGCGTTCGTTTGTTCATGAAGCATTTGTTGATGAGCTGGATTTTTCAACCATAAAGAAGATGAACACCAAATTCATTCCGGTTTCAGAAAAATCCCGTCATGCAGATGTCGTTTTTGAGATTCAATCGCGCGGTCAATCTGCCTATATTTATCTGTTTCTGGAGTTTCAATCTACCGTTGATCAGTTCATGGCATTACGGATGGGACGGTATCTCTTTGAATTTTATCAGGAAATTCAAAGCTTTAACAAGTGCAAAAAACTAAATCCATCATTTCCTATACTTATTTACAATGGTAGTGAGCCCTGGACTGCACCGGAGAAATTTAGTGATCTTTTACATGATTCCGCGATTCCGAAAGCATATTTACCTGAGTTTCGTTATTTTAAAATTGCAATAAATGAGATTCCAAAACGTGATCTTGTAAAAATACGTAACGCTGTAGCAGCAATTTTTTATATTGAGAACAGCAGTATTGCAGATATGACGGATAACTGGAATGAGCTGATTGGTCTTCTAAAAAGTGTGGTAAAGAAAGATGGTATTGAAATTATCCGTGCAATAATGGATAGAATATATCAGATACACGATATATCAGCAGATTCGAAAATGATCAGAAAAATCGAAGATCTAAGCGAGGTGAAGAGTATGCTTGAAGCAAACACAAAGAAATGGGAAAATGCCGTACT
>JAAZBG010000330.1 GCA_012513915.1 Fibrobacter sp. | reverse complement strand
GGCCAACGCTGCAACGCCTCGGATTCGACGACGCCCTCACCCTGACCGTAGTCGCGTTCGACCAGCAGGTCATAGGCCGGGCCGAGCTCAAGGCCCAGTCCGTCGGCGATGATCTGCGCGGTTTCCCGAGCCCGGGACAGCGGCGAGGAGACGATCGCGTCCCACCGCCCGGTGCCCAGTACCTGGACCGCCGCGGCGGCCTGCGCACGGCCGGTCTGGTTCAACGGGATATCGCTGCTGCCCTGCAGCCGGCCTTCGAGGTTCCATTGCGTCTGTCCGTGGCGGACGAATCCAAGCTTCATGCCCCCATTCTCCCAGTGCACCGGGCCCGGGACACCGGCTCGTGGGCAAGCTCACGCTTGATCCGGACCACAAACTGCGCTTAGAATCCGGGGGCCCGCGTAGGATTCTTGACGGCTGTGTCCGCGCTGACCCCAGTGCCCGGCCCGGCATTGCGGCCGGGCTGGCAGCCAGGAGAACTGCACCCCAGACAAGATCCGAGCAATTCATCGTGACCGAACTCAAGGCGTCCCTCGCCCGCGGGCTCACGGCCCGTCACATCCGCTTCATGGCCCTCGGCTCGGCCATCGGCACCGGCCTGTTCTACGGTTCCTCCGCGGCCATCCAGACCGCCGGACCGGCCGTGCTGTTTGCCTACATGATCGGTGGCGCGGCGGTGTTCATCGTCATGCGCGCCATGGGTGAGATGGCCGTCAAGCACCCGGTCTCCGGTTCCTTTGCCCACTACGCCTCCCGCTACCTGGGCCGTTTTGCCGGGTTTGTCACCGGCTGGACCTTCACCTTTGAGATGGCGATCGTCGCGATCGCGGACGTCACCGCGTTCGGCATCTACATGGGCTTCTGGTGGCCCCAGGTCCCGCAGTGGATCTGGGTGCTGGCGGTGGTGCTGCTCATCGCCTCGATCAACCTGATGAAGGTCAAGGTCTTCGGGGAAACCGAGTTCTGGCTGGCCATCCTGAAGGTCACCGCGATCGTGGCGATGATCCTGGGCGGCATCCTGCTGATCGTGCTGGGTGTCAACGCCCCGGGCACCCACACCGCCACCGGGCTGGACACCCTGCTGTCCGCCGGCACCCTGTTCCCGCACGGCTTCACCGGCCTGCTGCTGTCCTTCGCCGTGGTCATGTTCGCCTTTGGCGGCATTGAGACCATCGGCATCACCGCCGGCGAAGCCAAGGACCCGGCCACCTCCGTGCCCGCCGCGATCAACACCGTCCCGTGGCGCATCCTGCTGTTCTATGTGGCCTCGCTGGCGGTGATCATGATGCTCTTCGATTGGCGGCAGATCGATGGGTCGGCCAGCCCGTTCGTGCAGTTCTTTGAGGCGCTGGGCCTGCCCGCGGCCGCCCACGTGCTCAACGCAGTGGTGATCACCGCCGCGGTGTCTGCGATCAACGCGGACACCTTCGGCGCCGGGCGCATGCTCTTCGCCATGGCCGACGCGGGCCACACGCCCAGGTCCTTCGCTAGGGTGTCACGCAACGGGGTCCCCTGGATGACCGTGGTGACCATGGCCGTGGTG
>JAAZBG010000086.1 GCA_012513915.1 Fibrobacter sp. | reverse complement strand
GGCGGAAATTGAGAAATTTCATACAACCATTCCTGAAGAGCAGATAAATGATGCACTAAAAAACGGTAAAACCATTTACCGTATACTTCTCAGTTCAAAAAATGATCTTGACTATAAAAACATTACCATTTCAGCAATTTTTGAAATCTGGGAGCGTCTTGGTAAAATTCTGGACTTTGCAATGGATCTGGACTGTATCAAGGGACTTCAGGGCAGCTCTGACACCGATATGCGTTATTCCGTTATTTATGCAACTGTCCTTGAACCCGATCTTCTCCTCATGGGTTTAAATGTTACACCATCACAGGTACGAATCATTGACATGGACCAGTTGAATGAAGCTGCTGCACGAGCACTATCACAATCACCGGCATCACCGGCTGCAGCGGTTTCTCCGGCTGATGCGGCACTGTCTGCAGCGGCTGGGGCATCATCGCAACCAGTTGAAGAATCATTGCGTGTCAAGGTTAGTGTTCTTAACAATCTCATGAATCTCGCGGGAGAATTAGTACTGAGCCGTAACCAGCTCATTCAGCAGTATAACAGAAAATTAACAAATGCTATTGATGTCAACAGACTTTTCGGAGAGTTTTCGCGTACAATTGAAACGTCACTGAAAAACATCAAGGACAATATTCATCGTGATCCATCAATACTTGATCATATTATTACAACTGAAGTTGACAACCTGAAAAACGGGTATATAAAATCCCTGACATTTCAGCTTAAAGAACTTCAGGGTGTAAATACAACACTTCAATCGATTGACTCCGTAACAAGTCAGCTGCAGGAAAATATTATGCAGACGCGTTTACAACCGGTTTCGGTTGTTTTCAATAAATTTCCACGGGTCATCCGGGACCTTTCACGCAAACTTGAGAAATCTATTGAGCTTCACATTATAGGTCAGGATGTTGAACTTGACAAATCAATAGTTGAAATGCTGAGCGATCCTTTAACCCACCTGGTACGAAACTGCGCTGATCATGGAATTGAATTGCCGGAAATCAGAGAAAATACGGGTAAAAATCCTGTTGGATCCATCTATCTGAGTGCAATTCAGGAGGGTGGGAAAGTTATTGTCATAATAGAAGATGATGGCAAGGGACTGGATTTCGAGAAGATTAAAAATATCGCACTTGAGAAACGGCTGATCACTGAACAGGCTGCACTTACAATGTCTGTAAAAGAGGTACAGCAGCTTATTATGCTTCCCGGTTTTTCGACCGCAGAATCTGTCAGTGATGTCAGTGGACGCGGTGTGGGAATGGATGTTGTCAAGTCGAATGTTGAACGCCTTGGTGGTACTATCGAAATAGAGTCTGAAAAGGGTAACGGTACAAAGATTTCTCTTACCCTGCCACTAACACTTGCAATTATTCCATCGCTTATTATCCAATCCGAAAAACGCACCTTTGCAATTCCTCAGGTCGGTGTTGAGGAACTTGTCAGGATAAGAGCTTTCGAAGTGACAAAGAGAATTGAACAAATACAGGGAGCAGAGGTAATGCGCCTTCGTGGAAAACTCCTGCCACTGGTTCGATTAAGTTCACTACTCAATCTTGTGCCTACCTTCGTGCACCCCGAAACAAATGAAGCAAAGCCTGACAAACGTACCCGTCTGTCAGACCGCAGAGGGACACCTGAAAATGAAGATGCCCAAAGTAACGTACCAGATCGTCGCAATAGTAACGGTGACAGACGTGCCAATGTAGCAAATGCTGTAAAAATCGTTGTTGTAAAAACGGGGCTTAATCATTTCGGTCTGATCGTTGATTCTGTATTTGACAATGAGGAAATTGTTGTAAAGCCGTTACCGGAATATTTCAAGGCTACACAGGTCTATGCAGGTGCGACGATACTCGGTGATGGAAAAGTGGCAATGATTCTTGATCCGGGCGGCATTGCACAACGGGCTAACCTGCGATTCTCTGATATTGACAAAGAACAAATCAGGGAACAGGATATACAAGCGCGGAAAACATCAGAGCAAACATCAGAGATTCTTCTTTTTGATAACGGTTCTACTGAACGTTTTGGTATGGAACTCAATTCTGTGGCGCGAATCGAAAAAGCTGACACATCAGAGGTTGAGATAATCGGTTCAAAAGAATTCCTTAAACGGGATGGCAAGAGTTTACCGATTGTCCGTATACAGGACTACCTGCCTGTGTCATCACCACAACAAAGCAGTAAAGAGTTTTATATTATTCTCCCCAAGAACACTGAGCAAAAGTTCGGAATTGTTGCGCAAACTGTTTTTGATGTTGTAAACACTGAATTAGCACTTGACACATCAAATATCAAGGGCATCGGTGTCATGGGATCAACTATAATCAACAACCGGCTTACAATATTACTTGACCTGAACTCACTATTGAGTGCTGTTGAACAGCGAATGGGAGACTGATCATGAGTAAATCATTTATTTCAGTCACAATAAATCAATATACCTTTGGCATTGATGTCAGCCTTGTCCGGGAAGTAAACCACTATATTGACATTTCTCCGGTTGCGCTTGCACCGGATTTCACGATAGGATTAATGAACCTTAGAGGGCAGATTATTACTATCATTGATCCGGGAGTACGTCTTGGATGTGGCCGGCGAGATCTTTCACAGCAATCACGATGTGTTGTACTAAAGGCTGCATCAGAATTACAGCGCGCGAAAAATTCAATTTCCCTGAATGAAATAATAGGTTTACTCGTTGATTCTGTTGGGGATATTGTTATTGTTGACGAAGATGCAATAGAACGTCTTCCTCCAAACCTGGCTGATATTGACAATGAATACATATCTGGCGTTGTCAAGCTGGAGGAGCATCTTCTTCTTATTCTGACAATTGATGCATTACTAAAGAATGATAACAAAAAGACTGCGACATACTCTGATATGTCAACATTACCTGTTTATAATGTACCATGACAATTCGTTCACCGGAGCATTGGACACTTGCTATGCCAATAAGAACGTTAGTAGTGGATGACACGATAACTTACCGTAAGATTGTTTCTGAAATTATTTCATCCCTGAGTGAAACAGAACTTGTTGGTACAGCACCAAATGGTATGATTGCACTGAAAAAACTTGGACATTCTCAAACAGATCTTGTATTCCTTGATGTTCATATGCCTGAAATGGACGGAATAGAAACCTTAAAACGTATTCACACTGAATTTCCGGATGTCACCGTGGTGATGATGAGCGGAATAAGTTCACGTAATACCAGTGATACTATTGAAGCGCTGCAATCCGGAGCAATTGACTTTATACGAAAACCTGACAGTAACGATTTTCAGGCAAATAGTTTACAACTCAAGAACGACATTCTGTCTGTTATCAAAATGATGGGGATTAAAAAAGGTTCGCTGCTTTCAAGAGTATCCAGGCCGTCAACAATTAACCGGCCTCAGACAGCACCGGAAGTAACGGTACGAAGACCGTCTGTACTTCGAAACATGTCATTTGAAATTTGTGTTATCGGTGTATCAACAGGTGGTCCTGAAGCTCTTAATAAATTAATACCCGCAATTCCAGCCGATTTCCCACTCCCTATACTGATTGTCCAGCATATGCCGCCACACTTTACGCGTTCACTTGCGGACAGTCTGAATAAAAAATCGAATTTGCACGTAATTGAAGCTCCCGAAAATGAAATAATAAAACGCGGTACTGTCTATATTGCTCCCGGCGGTAAACATATGATCGTTCGCAGTAATGGTACTTCATTTGTCATTGGCCATAGTGATGCTCCACCAGAAAACAGCTGTAAGCCATCTGTTGATGTGCTCTTTCGCTCGGTTGCAACCTATTATACCGGTGGTGTCCTTGCTATTATTCTTACCGGAATGGGAAACGATGGCTGTAGCGGAGTCCGGATGTTAAAACGTCAGAAATGTTATTGTATTACACAATTGGAAAGCTCCTGCGTTGTCTATGGGATGCCCAGAGCTGTTGATGAGGCTGCGTTATCTGACAAATCGTTACCTATCGAGTCACTTGCTCAGGAGATGGTTACATTAACGTCACGAATGATGTAACCGCTTAATTTTTTAGTAAAGGATACGTGCAGCATGACAAAACTTGATATGAATGAATTCAAAATGCTGCGAGATTTCATTGAACTTCACTGTGGGATACATCTTGATGAGAGTAAGACATATCTCATCGAAACCCGCCTTACAACGCTTATGGCCGAACAGGGATGCACAACCTACAGTGATTTCTACTTCAAGGCCAAAAATGATACAACCAATGTATTACGGGAAAAAATTATTGACGCAATGACAACGAATGAAACACTATGGTTCAGAGATGCCACCCCCTTCAATGCATTTCAGAAACATTTTCTTCCCCATTTCGCAAAAGAGATTGCATCCGGAAAAAAATCCAGAATCAGGATCTGGTCTGCAGCAAGTTCGACGGGTCAGGAGATATACTCTATCGCAATGCTCATTCTGGATTATTGCAGATCGCAGACATCACTTCGTCCGGAGCATTTTGAGCTGCTTGCAACAGACATATCTCCAACAGTACTGTTTCTTGCAAAAGCCGGGCGTTATGACGCGCATGTTATTTCCCGTGGACTCCCGGAGGAGATGAAAAAAAAATATTTCAAACAGGATGGGAAAATCTGGATTATTGACGATAGTGTAAAAAAAATGGTAACTTATAAAAAGCTGAATCTTCAGGAGGATTTTTCGTTTATGGGCAGGATGGATCTCATCTTCTGTCGAAATGTATTAATTTACTTCTCAGAAGAACTAAAAAAGAATCTTCTTCACAGATTCGGAAATATTCTCAGGCCCGGAGGATACCTGATAGTAGGTTCTGCAGAATCTATCTCCAATTACAGTAGTGAGTATTCACTCCATATATTTGAAAAAGCGATGTATTATCAAATCAAGTAAGAGGTGCGTTTATGAAAATTCTTACCGTTGACGATTCCATTGCTGTCAGGGAGATTATAAAAAATGCCCTTGATGTGCTCGGTTATGAATCGGTTGAAGCTGAGAACGGCGTTGAAGCACTCAGGAAGTTGCGCGAAGATTCGGGTGAAATACTCCTGATTTTGCTTGACTGGAATATGCCTGAGATGGATGGCATTACGTTTCTTCGTACGATTAAACAGGATCCGGATTTCAAGAACATTCCGGTAACTATGGTTACATCAGAAAACGAAAAAGGAAAGATTATTAACGCAATCAGTGAAGGTGCAAAAAATTACATTATCAAACCATTTACGCAGGAAGAACTGATCCAGAAAATTCTTGAAAGTCTTGGAATCGCATGATCATTGTGATTCAAATGGTTTAATTCCGGCAGCACTATAGGCCTCTCCTACAGTGTAAAACGATCCTGTAATACAAATGACAGACTCTTTTCGTTCACATGCAGTGATAAATGCATTCCGAACGGTATCACCCACACTACACCTGCATCGGTCCACTTCGGGTACTGCATTCAGTAAATCAATCCATTCTGCAGCACGGCCGATATCCGGTTTTGTAAATATTATATGTGCCGCATACGGTAATACCTGAGCAATCATTCCGGAATAATCCTTATCTTTCATGACCCCGATAACAAAAACAACCGGGATATCTGCAAATCTTCTTTTTAATGTATCCACAACTACCGATGCAGCATCAGGATTATGCCCGACATCAAAAACAAGTTTTTTTCTCTTAAATTCAAGTACATGGAACCGTCCAGGAATAAACATACATTGTAAACCTCTGCGTACGGTTTCATAATCAGTAAATCCGGCACGTTCTAAAGCATTAAGTGCTGTGACAGCATTTTTAACCTGATGACGACCATACAAAGGAATTAAATATTGTTTATTATTCCAGGTAATAATGGTACCATCGGCAGATTCGCGTACATTCCGGGCATCATCAAAAGAGCATACGGTAATCGCAGATTGCATTTCACTACAGATGTTTGCTGCAAGTGTATTAATTGCATGATCCCTGTTCTTTGCGAACACAAGTGGTATTTCTCTTTTTACAATGCCCAGTTTTTCACGGGCGACATCCATTAATGTTGACCCAAGATAATCCGTATGATCCATTGCGATACCGGTTATGACCGATACCTGTGGCCTGATAATATTTGTTGCATCAAGACGCCCACCCAGCCCTGTTTCGAATATTGCCCATTCGACCTTATTGCGTTTAAACAATTCAAACGCCATTAATGTAGCAGCTTCAAAGAAACTGAGTTCAAGCTTGTCAATAATCGCACGTTGATCGTTATAGACACTTAGCCAGTCATTTTCTGTAACAGGTTTTCCATTGATGATAAACCGCTCTTCGAAGTCAATTATATGGGGTGATGTATACAATCCGGTTCGAAACCCCGCTGTGCGGACAACTGATTCAATATAGGAACATACTGATCCCTTACCATTTGTTCCGGCAATATGAAAGGATGCATACGCATTCTGAGGATTGCCGCAAAGTTCAGCTGCTCTTCTTATTCTATCAAGATCGTATTTAATGCCTCGTGAATTGAGTGAAAACAGATGATCCTTAATGCTGTCCGCATTCTTCATTTGTCAAATACCTATCAATTGACTTAATCCCTTTCTTACCATCATGACACCAATTGCGGCAAGAAAAAGACTGGCAATTTTTGAGACGATTTTAGTTCCCGACGCACCCAGCAGTCTCATGATATAACTGGCCATCTGGAAAATAAAACCTGCAATTAAAATATTGAGTGTCACTGCAATCCCTGTATATACGAATCCCTCCTGACGTACCAGAAGCATTACTGTTGTCAGGACTGCTGGCCCGACAATCAACGGTACACCAATCGGTACAGATCCAAGAGCTTCGGCAGAAGCTTTTTTATGCGACTTACTAAACATTAAAATATCACCGACTGCAATCATGAACAGAATAATACCTCCTGCAATCATGAAATCCTCAACGGTGATTCCAAGCATTTTTAAGATAGCATCCCCAACAAAAAGAAACAGTATTCCGACAAAAAGCGCTGTTATCACTGATGAAACAATCACTTTAGTCCTGTTTTTTTGATCAAGTTCCTCAGTCAGCGACATAAAAATCGGTAAAGTTCCGATTGCGTCGACTGCAATAAACAGTGGTACAAAACAGAACCAGAACGCTTTAAAATCCAATGTAGGCTCCAGCTGTTTTTTCGATTTCGTTAAGCATCTTTAAGATATGACTGTTGAGCAGTCCGTTTGATGCAATATAACTGCGGCTTGACGGAGTCAGAGGATGTCCCCGAAAGTCGGTAACAAGCCCGCCGGCTTCCGCAACGATAGTAATTCCGGCAGCATAGTCCCATAAATTATCATCACATTCGATAAGGACATCACCGATTCCCCCGGCAACATACGTTAGGTTAATCACTGATGCACCAAACATGCGTACGTTAAACATTTTAGGCGCAATAGTCCTGAAAATTTCAATCTTCAGCTCATCCTTCACCTTGAATCCACTATCAAATAGCAGTGTTGCATCTGAAAGCATCTTTACATTAGAGACTGCGCAACGATTACCGTTGCAAAATGCACCCGATCCCTTTTCAGCGATGTACATTTTATTTTCTGCAGGAAGAAAAACAATACCAGCAATAAATTCAGATCCTTTAATAATACCAAGCGAAACACCAAATTGTTTGATACCTCTGATAAAATTATGCGTTCCATCAATGGGATCTATCACCCAGAGGTATTCATCAGATTCAATGTTAGAACCGGACTCCTCACCAATAATCCTGTGATGCGGAAACGATGAACGAATATGCGCAGCAATAATATTTTCAGCCTTTTTGTCTATTTCCGTTACAAGACTCTGATCAGTCTTTTTTTCTATCGTATATGGTTTATTAAAATTATCAAGAAGCAACGCTCCCGCTTCACGAACCGCATTTTCCCCGATCTTAACAATACTTTCCACAATACACCTTGCTTTACATTAAAAAAAGAATATCATGAGTGCTTTGTTACAAGACTCCATTCACCATCCGGTTCATTCCGTCTTTCGTAAGGATAGAATTTCCCCTTGTACTGCATACGACTGTTACCCTCAACAAGATACCCGAGATAGTAATATTTCAGGCCGATCTGCTTTGCATATTCAATCTCTTTTAAAATACTGAATATACCTGGGCTTCTGCAAATAAACTCTTCAGTATAAACAAAATAGACACTACTGAGACTGTCTGACGATATATCGAGGTAACCGAGTGCAGAAAGTTTATTACCAAGATAATATTTTGAAATCAGTGACGGGCACGACCGGTCACAAAAATTGGATTCATACTCTTCAATCGAGATATCCCGCTGGAATCTGAAACGTGAATGTTCCCTGAACAGTGTAAACATCTCCTCCTGCAACGGATTATCATTTGAAAACTTTACCGTGACATCCGGATTTCGTCCGAGAACCCGTGCCTGATTTTTAGAAAGTGAAAACGTATCAACAGGAATGCGGACGGAGATACATGATGTACACTTACGGCAAGCCGGCCTGAAATAGTAGTAACCGAATTTTCGCCATCCCCTGCTCAGAAAGAACTCCAGTTCATGAGCATCAATTTCGTCTGCAAAGAAAAACTGCATGTTTGATGTCTTCTCCGGCAGGTATGGACATGGTTCCTCCGGCCCTATCTGAGGCGTAGTGTACATTATCATAACGTACCGGTATCACTCCCTGATAAAACGATGTACTCCTGTTAAATTATGTCTTCCTGTCAATGTGTAATCTCACCCGGGTATCAGCATTCCTTCATGCACAATAATTAATAGACCTATTTTTCGATTCTTCCAATCAACCTTAGCAAGCCGTCAAGGATAGTCAATGGATGCGGCGGGCATCCCGGAATGTAAAGATCAACTTTCAAAGTAGTATCCGGACCGTTATTAACTTCATCATGCCCTCTGAAAATTCCACCTGATATAGCACATGCACCAACGGCGATAACAAGTTTCGGCTCCGCAACGGCATCATAGGTTTTTTTCATCGCAAGCACCATGTTTGCACTTACCGGCCCGGTCACAAGAATACCATCCGCATGACGCGGTGATGCAACGAACTGAATACCAAAACGTCCGAGATCCCATGCCAATGTCGAAAGAACGTTTGTATCGGCTTCACAGGCATTACACCCGCCGGCACTTACCTGACGAAGTTTAAGTGATCTGCCAAACAGGCTTTTAATCTTTTTGTCAATCTGTACTGCCCGAACCATTGAATCTTCATACAGATTATTAACAAGCGCTTCCCTTGTAAATGCTGACAGGCGATAATCTGTTGAATGTGAAATGGCTTTTGACGGGCATTGATTTAAACACTCGTTACAAAAAAGGCATTTTCCGGTATCAATCTGTTTTTTCTCAAGAGATAGTGCATCAACCGGACAGATTGTCTCGCATACAGAACACCCTGACGGACATTTTGCTCTATCAACAACAGGACGCCCCCTGAACCTGTCCGGCATCGCCGGTGGCGGAGCATCAGGATATTTCATGGTTCTATGCTTCTGCTGTATTCGGGCAAGAACTGCTTTAAACATACTTTACACTGCCTTTTTGTCATTTGTCATTTTGTTTACACCTGCTATCCGGTATAGTTTATTGCTCAACAAAGCATTTTCTCAATGTGTTATTACGATTTACAAATCATGTCCACAATATGAAAGATTAAAGCTTTTATTACAAACAGGAAAATCTGAAATCTGCTGATTACGTAATGCAATTGCCAGCCCCGGCCAGTTATGGAATGACGGATCAACAATTTTATAGCGGGAAAATTTCCCGGATTCATCAGTAATTCCGACATGGCACACCTCACCACGCCACCCTTCGGTAAGAGATACCGCGATTGATGATGGTGCAATGTTTCTGCATTCGGTAAGCACTCTGCCTCCGGGAAGCGCCAGAAGCTGTTCCCGGATGAATTTGATAGAATGTTGAATTTCAAGCCAGCGGACATACGCTCTCGCAAATACATCTCCACTGTTACATAATGCCACCGGAAGATGTGTAAAGCAATAGATCCCGCATGAATGATCATGGCGTACATCCCGAAGCAATCCGGTTGCACGCGCCACAGGGCCGACAAGTCCAAGATCCTGTGCTATTTTTTCTGACACAACACCAATTTTTTCAAACCGTGCCATCACCGATTGCGTATCCCATAACAGATTCACCGCAACAGTGACATCCGTTTCCGATGCGTCAAGTCTTTTCAAGAGGTCATCAACCCTTGCCTGATCGACATCATACGCAACACCTCCACAGCGCATGAACGATCGTCCAAAACGGCTGCCGCAGAGTACTGCTGACATATTAAGAAAATCACCCCTTATTCTTCCGCAAAATGAAGATGTAGGAAGAAATCCGATGTCCTGAGCGAGTGCACCAAGATCACCAGTATGATTTGCGAGACGTTCTAATTCAAGTGCGATACCTCTTAAAGCCTGAGCTCGCGGTGATACATTACAATTTGAAAGCGCCTCAACAACCTGACAATACGATGTTCCATGTCCGATTGATGTATCACCGGCGATTGTTTCTGCAAGATAAAGTGAGCGCTTATCAGGCCCGTTAACCAGAGCTCTTTCGATACCCCGATGCTGAAACCCGAGCGCAATTTCCAGATGATACACCATTTCTCCATGACATTGAAATCTGAAATGCCCCGGTTCTATAATACCTGCATGCACCGGCCCCACAGAGACTTCATGTACCTGTTCTCCCTCAAGTTTGTAAAAATCACATACTGCCGGAAGTATTTCGGTTTCCCGCCCTCTCCCCCATGCATCAACGTTTGTATACGACTTGTGATATCGTACAGGTTTAAACCAGGGGTGATCCTTTACTTTTACGCCAAACTGTTCTGCAATCTCACGTTCAAACATATGCACCTGAGGACACTTTGGTGTGATCGAGTTAAACTCAAAACCATTAATCTCGGTTCTGCACAGTTTCAACTCATTCTGATCATCATCTGCAATAACTGCAACCATCTCGACGGTATCAGGTTTATCAGAATTTTTCCCGAATAATGCAGCCACTCTCTCGCCAAATGCAACTGAACCGGTAATCGCCTGAGCAAACTGTTCCGGATTCAGCACTTCGATAGTGTCAAGTGAAACTGCACGGCCATTATTAATTACTGTCGTAAGGGATTGTACCATAATCAAGACTGCCCCCCTATGAATTCGACTGCATCATTAAGTAATGCAGCCAGCGGTTCCGGTATGTAAATTCCAAGTATCAACACAATGATCATCATTGCAAGTACAGGTGCACCATTCCAGAATCCATCTTTAAAGGTACCTTTTTCTTTTATATCTTTTGGTGCATTACCCTGAACAGTACTTAACACTGTTCCCCCCATTCCTATAAAAACTATACAAAGAAGAACAAGAAACAGTGCGCCCGAGAAATAGGCGTGCGAATCAAACATGCCTGATAGAATTGAAAACTCACTGATAAATGGTCCAAACGGTGGTGATCCGGTAATCGCAAGAAACGAAACCAGAAACATTGATCCTGACAAAGGAAGAATTCTTAATGCACCATGAACCTGTTCGATATTTTTACTTCCGTAAGCCCTGTGAATATTTCCGGCACTAAGAAACAATACCCCTTTTGTAATACCATTAGTAAGAATGTGAAGAACCGTTCCGTATAAAGCGGTTTTTCCGATTCCCAGACCAATCATAAGAATACCCATATGTTCAATACTGGAATACGCAAGCATTCTCTTTATGTCACGTTGACGAATCAGAAAAAGGGCAGCTGCAATCATGGAAAGAAAACCCATGAACAACAACAGCCTTGACATATACTGTTGCTCACCGGCGGCATAACAGATATGATAAATTCTTAAAAAAGCAAGGAATGCACACGAAGTTGTAGCACCGGCAAATATTGCTCCAACAAGCCCCGGAGACTCTCCGTATGCATCAGGTTTCCAGGTGTGCATAGGTGCAAGACCCATCTTGGTTCCATATCCCACAAGAAGGAGAATAAATGCAGCATGAAGCCATATTTTCGATAGCTGCGGAGCATTATGTAACAGCACATCATAGGTCAGCGTTGCATCAAGCCCGGCATGCAGTGATGAATATGCGATAAAAAATGTTCCAAGTAGTGCAAGCGCAATACCTACGGAGCCGATCAACAGATATTTCCACATTGCTTCAATACTTAACCGGGTGTGATTAAAGTAGATAAGCGGTGCTGTTACAAGTGTTGTCGCCTCAATTGCCACCCACATCAGTCCAAGGTGATGTGCCCAGGTGACAAGGCTCATAGTTCCTAAAAATGTCAGAAGACATACAATAAATATCCTGTTGTTCCGGTCATTCCTGAAATGTAAATACTGTACGGCATAAAAGGAGCAGAAGAGAAAGAGGGTACTTACAAGTAACAGAACTATTTTTCCCAATGGATCAAGAGAAAGCCATGTTGACGTTTCAGAAATACGGTTGCTGAATACAACGATATACGTCAGTACACAATGTGGTACAGCTGCCACAGGAAGCATATACGGCCTGACCCGGTTGGATGTAATAACTGCAGCAGCAACTGCTATAAGTAAAGGATAAAAAATCAGCAAAAATGCCATATACATTTACTCCTTAAGTGAACTCAGGATACGCGTATCCATTGATGAAAATGACTGATTGATTTTACTTATGATGATGCAGCTCACGAAAATACCAACGAACAGATCCAGCAGCACTCCCATCTCTATAACCATCGGCATTGCTTCCATAAGAAGCACGCCGAATATAAATATTCCATTTTCAAGTATAAGGTACCCGATAACCTGTGTCAGCGCCTTGAATCGCGTTGTCAGGAGGATAAATCCGACAAGTATTGTTGCAATCGCTGATGGAACGATCAGTTTACTGAGATTCTCGTTTGCAAGCGGCATCTGACTTGCAAAAAGTAACGCAAACACCGTTGCAAGTGCTCCGAGTATAATTGACGGTAAAATGCCGATAAGCGGTTCAACCTCACGTTTAATCTGAACATCCCTGAGCGCATGAGACATCATGACCGGTATGGCAAAACCTTTCAGCACAATTGCAATTATGGATGCAGCAACCGCCATCAAACTAAGTCCATCATGTGTGATAAGCGGCAATATACCAAGCAGGATACCCTGAAAGGCGACAATCCGGATAATTGACTGAATACGAGTTGTTCCCAGCGTAAACAGATTCAGCATCAGAATAATTACCAGTATTGCATTAAGTAAATTTGTCATACAACGTTCACCTTATTAAAAGTATAAATCCGAAAGCACAGAACAGTAGTGCACTGATCAGTAAATAGGGTATGTGCAGGAGCTGCAGACGCGCCATCACCGACTCGGTAATACCCACAAGCACTGCAATTCCAAGCATTTCCACAATAAATAATACCCAGTTAAGCCACACGATATCGAATTGAAACGGGATCATGATATGTAAGAGCAAAGCACTCAGGACAAACAACTTTATTGATGCTGCATAGGTGATAACACCAAAAAGCGGACCACTGTGATCAAGTACCATTGCTTCGTGTATCATGGTAAGTTCCAGATGTGTATTTGGATCATCCACAGGAATTCTGCAACTTTCTGCAAGCAGGACGATATACACTCCGATTGCTATCAAAACAAGTGGTGCAGCAACAATCGCAGAGTATTCCTCAAGCGGTCCGTGCATCATCGGAGTCAGCGATATCTCACCTGATATTTTTGCCAGAACAAGAAATGCAAAGAACAGCGCAGGTTCAGAAAAACAGGCAAAGGTTACTTCACGGGCAGCCCCCATACCCTCAAATGATGAACCGGTATCAAGCGCAGCTGCGGTTGTAAAGAACCTTGACAATCCAAACAAATATGCAAAAAGAATCAGATCACCGGCAAAGCTTATTGGAGAATCAAAACTCCCCATCGGTATTAAAAGACCGGCAATAAGCAGTGAACACAGTGTTACAAAAGGTCCTACCCGGAAAACCCATGATGTCGTAACACTGAATACCATTCCTTTTCTGAACAGTTTAAAAATATCATAATACACCTGAAGCAGCGGTACGCCGACACGTCCGCCAAACCAGGCTTTGGTCTTATTGATAATTCCAAGCAGCAGCGGCGGCATAGTAATCAATAACATCAGATGAAGAATAATCTCTACGACATCAACAACCATTGAATTCATCCGTTTATCTCCCGATAATTAACAAAACAATAACAGTTACCAGAATATACAGGACATACAAGTGTACCTGTCCCCGCTGAAACACCCTTACCATGGGCAGATAATAACCTGCCAGTTTGAAAACAGGCACAACCAATCTATCAAGTATCACATCGGGAACAACACTTTTGAATGCCGATTTCCGTGGAAATAATCCGCTGATTTTCGGATCATGATCAGAAGGAACCACAATCCACCGGAACAGCTTTACGATTGTATCACCGAATGATGAACTGCTGTACTGCATGCGGCTTGTCGGCAGGGCATATCCGCAATCCCAGGTCCCTAACGCGCTTTCCTTTTTAGTAAACAATTTTTTCCTGAATACAACTGCAGTAAACCCTATGAGCATCAGCAGACCCGATCCAAGATAACTTATCCATTGAAGTGACTCTGCTGCGTTTACAGAGGACACCAGAGTATTCTGTGGAGTCCAGACATTAACTGCACTGACTATCAGATCTAATGACAATACAGGAATCAGACCGATAAAAAGACATCCGGCAGCAAGTACAACCATCGGCAGAATCAGTGAACCATCAGCCTCATGAGCCTGCGATGCATTTTCAGATCTGCAATTCCCCAGAAAGATTGTACCGAATGCCTTTACAAAACAAGCTATCGCCATTGGGCCGATTGTAGCAAGTGCAACAGCACCAAGCGGCACGGTCGAAAACGTTTTCTCTGTATCTACCTGTAAATAGTTAAAAAAGCCTGTATACATAAGCCACTCGCTGACAAAACCGTTTAACGGCGGCAAAGCACAAATCGCAATAGCACCCACAAGAAAAAGAAACGCCGTTTTTGGCATTCGTTTGCCAAGCCCACCCATCTGTTCCAGATCGCGTGTGTGTACCGCATGAATGATTGCACCCGCATTGAGAAAAAGCAACGACTTGAAAAGGCTGTGATTCCATACATGCAAAAGGCTTCCGCATAAACCAAGCATCACGATATCATTTCGTCCGTAATAACGTCCTGTCAATGCAAGACCTAATCCGAGCATTATGATACCAATGTTTTCGATACTGCTGTATGCAAGCATCCGCTTGATATCCTGTTGACCGATTGCGATTGCTATTCCCGCAATACCAGTTATCGCTCCGACGACAAGCAATGATCCTCCCCACCACAACTGGACATGAGGAAGCAGTGATGTCATCCGGATAATGCCATATACACCCATTTTAAGCATTACCCCGGACATTACTGCAGACACATGACTTGGAGCATTCGCATGAGCGCCCGGCAGCCATACATGAAACGGAATGATTCCGGCTTTAAATCCAAATCCTATCACTGCAAGCACAAAGAGTACATCACAACCATGCCGGCTTAAGAATGGACTATTAACAAGAGCAAAAGAACCGGTTGATGATTTCCACAATGCAAACATTGCAAACAGACACAGCGTTCCGATATGTGTTGCCACAATGTAAACCCATCCGGCCTGACGCACCTGCTGATTGTGATCCTCTGCGGTTGACGCAAAAAACGCAGCCAATGCCATTATTTCCCATGCAATAATAAACAATGCAGCATCCTGAGCAACGACTACAAGAGCCATCCCTCCGGCAAGAAGTCCGTAAAAAGCACCCAGTCGTTTACCATTTTCAGGGTGAAGACGCTGCGACCAGTAGGATAAACTGTATAATGTGCCTACTGACGGAACAATAAAAACCGGTAAAAGAAATACACAACTTAGCGGATCAATACAAATACGAAAAGATCCCCACGGAAGAAACCATTCGTGATTGTAGTACACGATAACACCGGACTGGATTGACAATATCACACCCGAAATCCCAATCCCGGCGCCGATAAGCATTAACGCGGATGAAACAACCTGCCCCTTTGTGGAATGGATTGCAAATAAGTAGGCCGGAAATCCGCTCATACATAAAATAATGATTGAGCACAACACTAAAACGATACTGATCATTTACAACTGAATCCTATCCATGATGCTCTATTTTGTAAACCAGTTAAGAATGAGCTGCTTTAGCGGCATCTGCGAACATAGTAAGACAAAAAGCGTAATCACTATATAAAAAATGTAATGTTGTATTATTCCCTGTTGAAACCGGTGAAACCAGGCTGCGAACCTTGATGCATGACGCGAAACAGGAATTAACACCCTATCAAGAACGATTTCATTAGTATGAATCAGCATACGTGTAGCTTTTGGAAAAAGCCCGGTAACGTCCGGGCGGTGTTCATGCGGTTTAAGTATCCATTTAAAAAAACTGATAATGGTCGCAGCAAATGATGTCGCAGTGTATTGCATGGAATTTGATGGTTTAACATAGCCGCAATCCCAGGTAACGGTAGTCTTTTCATTTTTCTTTTTAGAAACAAACACTATACCAATTATTATAAGCAGAAATGCCAATGCACCCGCAAGAATACTAATTGATTTCAAGGGAACCGTTGATGACAACTGTGACACTATACCTGACAAATCGCTATAACAGACGACAATAACACGTTCAAGAACCGGCCCGATAAGAAAAGGAAAAATACCTATGACCGCACAAATAATCACAAGTACCACCATTGAACTGCGCATCGAAACAGGCGGTTCATGTGCATGATTCGTCAGTGATGAACGCGGTGAACCAAGAAATACGGTTCCGAACACCTTGACAAAACATGCTGCAGCAAGTGCACCGATCATAGCCAGAACCGGAACTCCCAGCGCAGCTGTCAGATCACTCACGTCATTCATAACCATTTTGAAAAGACCGAAATAGATAAACAGTTCGCTGACAAATCCGTTGAGCGGCGGAAGACCGCAAATTGCAATTGCCCCAATAAGAAACCAGAGTGCTGTCTGAGGCATTTTTTTCGCCAGACCGCCAAGAAGATCAATTTTACGCGTATGTGTCGTATGTACTACTGCACCTGCACAATAAAATAAAAGGGATTTAAAAAAACTGTGATTCCATACATGAAGCAACGCACCGGCAAGCCCAAGTATCGTAATTTCCATCATGTTTGCAGCCCGGCCTATCAGTGCGATTCCTATTCCTATAAGGATAATTCCGATATTTTCAACACTGTGATATGCAAGCAACCGCTTTATATCATGTTGAGCGATTGCAAACACAACACCAAAAAGTCCACTGATAAACCCGATAAAAATGATAGTAGTTCCCCAGGCATATGGCGGTGACGGAAAAAGCGACAGCCATCGTATAAGCCCGTAAATACCCATTTTTAATACCACACCGCTTAACATTGCAGAAACATGTGTCGGTGCAGTTGCATGTGCTGACGGCAGCCAGAAGTGAAATGGCATTGCCCCGGTTTTTAATCCGAATCCAAGTAATGCAAAAAAGAACAGGATATTCATCATTGTAAAGCTGATTGTTCCAGATTCTACAGGAGTCAACATATAAGAACCTGTAGAGTGTTTCCACAATGAGAAAACTGCAAACAGCGATAACGTACCGACATGTGTTGCAATGAGATACACCCACGCAGCAAACCGGCTCTCACCACGATTATCTTCTGTTGACACAAGAAAAAAGGCTGATAATGCCATTATTTCCCAACCAATAAGAAACGCCATCGCATGTTTACTAACAATAAGTATTGCCATACCAGCGACAAGCAGCCCCCAGAAAATCAGTAGCTTGCGGCTGTTTGACGGGTGACGGTCGTGGGGCCAGTAGGATACTCCATAGAGTGATCCTAAAAATCCCATCAGAAAAACAGGTACAAGAAAAAAGGCACTGAGCGGATCTATCGAGAAATAGAGGGTATCCATTGCAGGCCACTCAATCGAAGCAATCTCCTGTGGTTTACAAAATGCAAAAACCACAGCGCCAAAAGC
Organism: Fibrobacter sp.; assembly: GCA_012513915.1. Lineage (GTDB taxonomy): Bacteria > Fibrobacterota > Chitinivibrionia > Chitinivibrionales > Chitinispirillaceae > JAAZBG01. The sequence goes on along the minus strand of JAAZBG010000086.1, from coordinate 17,409 downwards.
AGCAATGACACTTATGGACATAAAAAGCAGTGCAAACAAACCGGATTTTGTTGAGGTACGACTGAGAAACTGAGCGGGGACACCACTCGACGCAGCAACAACAATTGCGATAAAAATAAGTATCAGTGACATAGCACCCCTTTATTCATGATGAAAAGGATCCACAGCTACTGTTCATTTGATTGTATCACTTTGATTGGAATCCGGGACAATGATTGCAGCTTCAGCTTTCTCAAGAGCTGTAAAAATCAGGTCGGGTTTGGCCTGATCTTTAATGACACTTTTAAATGCCGGGTTTTGCAGAACATACCCGAGCCTTGACAGCAGGTGTAAGTACACCCTGATCGTAGGACTGATTATTGTAAACAGTACATTTACCGGTTTACCGTCAATAGATTCAAAATCAATCGGTTTTTCGAGAAATGATAACGTCACAACCGGTTTACTGACATTAAGAATAACCGGATTACGAACATGCGGAATCGCAATACCATCACCAATACCGGTTGAACCAAGCTTTTCCCGCGCAATTATGATGTCATATATAAATCCAGAATCAACATTTGCCGGTAATTTCAGCAAATTGACTACATTTCTCAGTACAGAAATTTTATCGTTTCCCGGTACATTATAGGTAATGCTGCCTTCGCGCAATGCATCAATAAACAAAGGTGAATCCGCTTCTGGTGCGGCAACTATTGATTCAGTTGATACGTGAATTCCCATTGATGTAGCCCACTCAAGAAGCTCAACGCGGTTAAACTGAAACTCTTCACCAACTTTGTTTACGGGGACTTCATTTTGTGCTATCATGCGATAGACTTTTTTTTCTGAAACGTTAAGAAGTTTGGCAACTTCTTTTACACCTAACATCATACTGAGCAAACCAATCCCGGCTGGTAACCATCGATCAGATGCATTATTTCAAATTCACTCTGGAATGTAAACTGTATATGATCCTGAACTACGTTTACATTCAGTTTACAGTGTTAATGGTGACTTAAGAAAGTTCATCCTGATTTAGACTCAGGGTACTACGTCTGATCTATGAGCATCAATCATAGCGATTCAAGTACCAGCACTGCCGAATTTTCAATGAAACCATGCAGTTACTTTTTTTACTGCAAGCCTCGTCCATAATATACTATTCGCACATGCAAAATGGTAGACATTGTTCAGGAATTCGAAATTGCCAGGACTCACGTAAAAGTACGCCTGATTTAACAATCATAGTGTAAAGCACTTACAGCAAATCGACCGATGAATCGGCGGATGACGGGATCATTGAGTCTAAAACTGATGGTGTAATTTGAGATGAATCGATTGCAGGGAATAGTATAACACCAGAGTCCGCAATGGTATCTGCAGTTGCTTGAATCGTCTCAATAACCGTATCACCCATTGATCTGTCAGGCTCTTTTTTCTGTGGTGTTTCATGAAGTGCGATTGCTGCTTTCATATCACCGCCAAGGGCCCGCGCAATAAGCCTTGATCGCCGGGAAACAAATCGTGAATTCTTCAGTGGATTATAAAGAATCGGATTTGGCAGAACTGCTGCAAGACGAACAGCTTCATCCCTTGTCAACTCCAACGCACTATGCCCGTAATAAGTTCTGGAAGCCATCTCAATCCCGAAGATTCCATCCCCCCACTCCGCTGTATTCAGATACAATTCAAGTATTCTGTTTTTTGACAAGGCACGTTCAATCCGCCATGTCAGAATCGCCTCATGAATTTTCCTGACAGGGTTCTTTGATGGTGACAGGTACAAATTTTTTGCCAGCTGCATTGTTATGGTACTTGCCCCAAGAGCCATTGTTCGTTTTTCTATATTTATCTCAAATGCTTTTCTCATTGCATTAAAATCGAATCCATCGTGTTTCCAGAACCTGGCATCCTCACTGACAATCACCGCCTTACGGATATTAGGAGAAATTTTGTTCAGAGGCACCCAGACCTGTTTTATCTTTATTGTCCGGCCCTTCGCTCTCCACTGCGTTTCCCGATATTTCATGAATGCTGTTTTTACCGGGTTTTCAGTTGCATATTTTTTGACATCAATAATAACAGAATAATAAGCAAGATCAAATGCAATAACTGCCGAAATCAGTATGAATAGTTTAATCCATAACGATAGTTTCTTTTTTTTCTTCTTTTTTATCAAACGTTTAACCATAATCAGCAGTAATCCTGACTGCAAATATCAGCTTGCAGCAGTCGTTTAAATATCAATACCAATCATCCTGATCAGAAACATTGCATTCTTTGTTGTTGAACGTCCCTTTTTCAGTGTGTAATCAAACTCGATCGTATTGTTTCTGTAAAACTCTTCAAAATGGAAGTTTACAAAACGCTCCGGATTATTCTCCGCAAGATTGCAAAGCTCCAGATCATGCGTTGACACAATGCCGATAGTATTACTATTCGACAGTGTTTTGAGTACCGCGACTGCGCCATCATGACGATCCTGGGAGTTGGTTCCACGAAACAGTTCATCGAGAAGGAACAGTACCTTTTCACCTCTTTTTACCGCTTCAACAACCATCCTGATTCGTACAAGTTCAGCATAAAATGTTGACACATGCGACGAGAGGTCATCACTGATACGCATTGAACTGTAGATATTGACAAGTGGAAGTACAAAACCCGCAGCACACACCGGTGCTCCGGCATACCCAAGAACTGCATTTATTGCAAGTGTCCTCAGAAAGGTACTTTTTCCAGACATGTTTGATCCGGTGATTACTGCAACGACGCCCGGATTGTCAATTACCATATCATTTACAATCCGCGTATCAGCTTGAATTAGCGGATGGCCGATTTTTTCTGCACCGATTTTTACTACGGTATCACTTATTTCCGGATAGATCCACTGAGGATTTTCAAATCCCGGAATTGCAAGACTTGCAATAGCTTCAAATTGTCCGATAGCAGAAATCCATGTTCTGAAATCGTTACCATATACTGTTTTCAGCGTATCGGCTTTTATTACACACTGGACATCCCATAGCCATACTGCATTTGCAATTGTATGCACCATCGGACTTGAACGGATTTCTGTCGCACTAAGTATTTTTGATAACGACACAAGTATAGATGACGCAGTTTTGTGATCCCCGGTTACCAACATGTTTTTAAGTTGTAAATTATAAGCAGCTCGAAACTGCTGTCGTTCTATCGTGTTTACAAGCTGCGAAAATGCAAGAAGTAGCTTCCCGTTTTTTTCATATTTTTCGATGACTGGTGATGTTCTGGAATTAAGTATCACACCAAAAAGGGCAAGTTGCAATCCATACACAACAGCAAAGTAAATAAGCGTATCATGAAAAAGAAATCCATACAGACCAATGAAGAGCGAGATGAAAGGCAAAATGCGCAACAGTGGCAGAACAACCGGATTATTAAACGTTTTCTTTTTGTCTTCAGCCCATTCGAGAAACCGTGATGGGTCATCACCGGTTTCGCTAAGCATTCCATAAAGTTCAAACTGCTGCCGCCAATCGGGCTGCTCTGCGAGTTCTTTTACAGCATCCTGTTTTTCGAGAATGGCAGATCGTTCCTTTTGCTGTGAACTGAGTGCATCAGCAAGGGCTTTCCTGCCATTATAGGTGTGAGCAGTACAGATCCATTGATAGAGCGAATATTTTCCAAATATGTCAAGATCGTAGGTGTAGGGATGTGCATGATCAACAAATTGACCCCCGGTATCCTCAAAATCGCCCCACTCCCCATTAATTCGTGACAATCCCTTTTTGTTAATATTCAGTTTATTTTCAACAACGAATCTTTTTTTGTAAAGATCAGAATGAAAGAGCACTGCTGCAACAAATAGTACAGTACTGGAAATCAGCTCAATGGTCAGAAGAACATACTGATGCGACCGCCAGATAAGTGCCGCACCGATCACCGCTGCAATAAAAATAAACAGTCTGAGATTACTGAACAGTTTTATTTTATTATCGATTACGGTTAGTTCACTGGTAAACCGCTGAATGTTTTTTTCGTAATAGTTCTTTGCGTTTGTCAAAATTACTGTCCCTTACCTTCCACTATAAGATGGTAGCATATACAATAACAATGCCATTGTAATGGAATATCCATAATTCCGGTTTCAATGGTACTCTGCCGTTCAGCCAATATTGTCAAGGCATCATTTGTAGTACCTTATGAATATTGTCTGCTTTAAAAAATATACAACTGAATAAGTTTAGCAAACAGTGGTGAAAAAAAAAGCGGGAAACGAGAGTCGAACTCGCAACCTTTACCTTGGGAAGGTAACACTCTACCATTGAGTTATTCCCGCAATTGTGTATCAAAGATAATTTGTTATAAGAAAAAAGTCAATTGTTCATTACAATTTCAAAATCCACCGTTGTTTCAGGATGTATCCCCTTGTGTTCTGCATCATTATATATAGAGATTCTTGTAAATAGCTGCGGACAGACGTATTTTACAGAGCTGAAGTTCAATTTATTGCACTGAATTCAATCAGAATTTTGATAGTGCCTGGTAGGTAATACATTTTTATATACATATATAGTAAGGAGTCCTTTCGAGATGGCAGAGAAAATTTCAATGAAAAACGGCGTGCTTACAGTACCTGATCAACCGATTATTCCTTTCATTGAAGGAGACGGAACCGGGCCTGATATCTGGCGTGCATCAAAATACGTTCTTGAAAAAGCTGTTGAGAAAGCATATAAAGGCAAACGTTCAATCGAATGGAAAGAGGTTCTCGCCGGAGAAAAAGCATTCAACCAGACCGGTAACTGGCTTCCTCAGGAGACTGTTGATATTTTCTCAGAATATCTCGTAGGTATCAAGGGCCCGCTTACTACTCCGGTTGGTGGCGGAATCCGCTCTCTGAATGTAGCACTTCGTCAGCTGCTTGATCTCTATGTCTGTCTCAGACCAGTACAATACTTCGCTGGAGTCCCATCACCGGTTAAAAATCCTGAAAAAGTGAATATGGTTATTTTCCGCGAAAATACCGAGGATGTGTACATGGGAAAAGAACTTGAAGCCAATTCAGATAAAGTAAAAAAGCTGCTCGCATTCCTTAAAAGTGAATACAATTGGGATATCAGGGAAGATAGCGGTATTGGTATCAAACCGATTTCAAAATCCGGTTCAGAGCGTCTGATACGGGCTGCGTTCGATTACGCCATTGAAAACAACAGAAAAAGCGTTACGCTGGTTCATAAGGGCAATATCCAAAAATTTACTGAAGGTGCATTCAGGGCATGGGGATATGAGCTGGCTAAAAAAGAGTACGCCGGAAAACTCATTTCCTGGGAAGAATGTAACGGGAATCCTGCACCGGGTCAAATCCTTGTAAAGGATGCAATTGCAGATATCTTTTTCCAGCAGGCACTTACACGCGCAGAGGAGTTTGATGTCGTTGCAACGATGAATCTTAATGGTGACTATATCAGTGACGCACTTGCAGCTCAGGTTGGTGGTATCGGTATCGCTCCCGGGGCAAATATCAACTATAAAACCGGTCATGCAATCTTTGAGGCAACACATGGAACTGCACCAAAGTATGCAAATCAGGATAAAGTAAATCCCAGCTCGGTAATTTTAAGTGGAGAGATGATGCTGCGCTACATGAAATGGACTGAAGCCGCAGATTTTATTATCAAAGGTGTCGAAAAAGCAATTGCATCACGGACTGTAACCTACGACTTTGCACGTCTGATGGAAAACGCAACAACAGTATCGTGTTCTCAGTTTGGACAGAAAATAGTAGAAAATATGTAGTCTAAAGAGTAGTATATCTTTACCCGTGGTTGTTTAGCGGAAAGTGGATATTTCTTTATAACGCGTTGTTTTAAAGTAATTTATTACTATACCATTCAATAACCACCCGTTTCTCATGAGTGAGTTTCAATAACGGAAAGGTATATAATGTTTTACATTCTGGTCAGTCTGATCCTGTTTGGGATCCTGATTCTGGTTGCGATCAGTGTGAGTTTCAATAAAAAAGAAACCTCGGAAGAGCCAAATCCGGTTCTGCATCAAAGTGGTATTTATTCGATCGTACGGAAAACTCCACGGGATCAGCTCAGAGATGTTAAACCATCAACTGAAGAAATACGAAAATATCTGGAAAAGATAAACGTAAACAATAATGATTTGGGAAATAACAACCTGGCAACATCAGAAATAGATACTTATGTACGTGAGTGGCATGAGGCGCTGGACAGAAATATTGAATTAATTGAACAGGGTGATAGCGATGGAATTTCTTTCTATTATTATGATTTTAAACCTGATTACTGTGAAGTCTGCGCAGGTTACCTCAAGAGGGGGCAATTTGTGACACGGGAGGAAATTTATCAGCATCCACATATAATTCCACCTTTTCATATCGGCTGTACGTGCACACTTGTTGCACATCACGGCGAAACACTTCAGGAAACAACTGAAATCGGTATGGTTCCCCTTTTTAAAAACGAAATCGCTCCGCGCCTCCCCGAGTGGCGCATGTTTCAACAAACAAATGCAGTACGAGGTATAGTCTAATGACATCAAACAGTACGTTAAGAATCTTTGCCGGTATGATTGCAATTACACTATCCGGTATGATAAGTTCATCATTTGCGTCAGTTGGTGAGTCTGCAATTATTACCCTGGTTTTTCCTCCAGGCGCACGTGCAACCGCACTTGGTGAGGCATTTACCGGACTTAGTGATGACGCAAATGCGACATTTTTCAACCCTGCCGGACTTGGTCAGGCTCCCCTTGCCAATTCCTGGAAACTTCACATGAAAAATACCGACATGGTGTTTACGTCGATTGCTGCAAAAAAACGGAAAGATTTCAGCGGAAAAGATATGATCTGGCTGGGAACAAATAAGGGTCTTCTTCGTTACAACGGCAGAGCATGGCAGGAGTATGAAAGCTACCTGATCGAGCAAAGAGATGATTTGCAGAGTATTGCATCAAAGTTTCTTAAAATTGACAATGACAAACTGATAAATGATGCTATATGGTCAATTATGACTTTTAATAAGTTGTCTCAAAAACACTATGCATCATGTAAAGATATGCTTTTGACAGAGTTCCAAAACCGTAAGCTTGAAGATGCCGCAAAAAAGGCAGATTCACTTGCACGCGAGATCACCCTGCTTTCATCGGTGGAACGCAGCGCTGCAAAAATATATGCAATGATCTCTCCAAGTGTCGATTCATTGCGCGCAGATACACTTTCGGATCAACTGGCAACAGTATTTACCGCTGCAGATATAACCTTCAAAGATATTGACGAATTAAAAATTCCTTTCTCAATTGCAACAACTGACAGTGTTACCTGTTTGGGGATTGATAACTCTGAGCGTCTTTGGGTTGGTACACAAAACGGTCTGTGGCGTTACAGCAACAACGAATGGAATCTTTACACTGTAGCTGACGGGCTGCCATCAAATATTATCACATCCCTGGCCACTTCACAAACAAGTAAAATGGCAGTCGGTACAGACGCAGGTATCACAAGTTATGTTGATGGTCAGTGGAAATCACTTGATTCAACCGATGGTCTTCCTGCTAACTACATAAATGCTGTCACCTATGGTTTAGACAATGCACTCTATGTTGGAACTGATGTCGGTCTTGTTAAAACTACCGATTCAACAATTACTGTGTTTGATACATCAAATGGTCTCCTTTCAAATGAAGTGCGCTCTCTTTTCTTCGATTCTCAGGAACGTCTCTGGATCGGTGGCGATAACGGTGTAACGATTTCAACACAATCAGCATGGAAACGGTTCAAATTTCCAGACAGTAAAGTAGTTTCATTTACAGAACACAAAAAGGGCAATATCTGGATTGCAACAAATAAAGGTGTTATCAGCTACGAAGCTGGTAAAACCGAAACAGATAAAAACGGAGTTACAAGAGAAGGCCCGCCGGAATGGAAGTCGTTCCATTCAAAGAACGTACTTGCTGATGACAACGTTAAAGGTCTTATTGATCATGACAACGATATCTGGATCGCATCCGGTAAGGCTGTTAATCAGTTCGACAACGCACAGCGTCAGGTGTTCCTTTTTTACGAAACACTGCTCCCCGAGTTCAACATTCCCGATCTCTGGCATGCGTATGCTGCATTTGTTTATCCAACGCAGGACTGGGGTACCATTGGTGGATTTGTCAACTATATCATGATGGGTGAAAATGCAGTTTATGACGCAATGGGACATGAAGGAAAGACACGCAAATCATGGGAAGGTGTATTTGGATTATCCTACGGCCTTTCGCTTAAAGAAGATTTTTCAATCGGTCTTAATGCAAAATATGTACACAGTGCCCTTGCACCAGGTCTTGATGAAGGTCAGGGAGTTGGTCAGACATTTGCCATTGACGCAGCACTATTGAAACGTAACCTTTTTATCAAGAACTTTGATCTTGGTTTTATGCTTCAGAATATGGGACCGAATATATTCTACATGGATAGATCCAATCCGGATCCGATTCCCTTTACCTTACGTTTAGGACTTGTGTATCGGGCATTGCAGACTCCGGTTCACGATCTGAAATTCCTTCTTGATCTCAACCGTGAATTTGTCCGAAGCGATTCAAGCGGTAAACCGGACCCATTCTATAAGGCACTCTTCACCGATCTTGCTGACGATGATGTTACAGGCGAGTCAACGATGGAGAAGCTTGAAGAGACCAACGTTAACCTTGGTATGGAATACTGGTATGCAAACTTTGTTGCATTACGTACCGGTTTCCTTGCCGATTACATCGGGGTTCGCTGGGAATGGACACTTGGACTTGGTATTAAATATGGAACATTGAATGCCGACTTTTCATACATCTATTCGCCGGAAGGATTTATGAAAGGTATACTTAAGCATACAAAAAATGGAAAAACAGGATCAACCGGTGTACGTAACGGTCAATGGCGTGTATCGTTTCTGTTCCATTTTTAATAGTATTTTTCACTGTCAGGTGAATTTACAAGTTTGTAAACGTTGCTCATTCCCTGAATGTAACATTCATACATGGAATGAGCTTATTTTTTGTTAATCATTCGTTGTGTCAGCAGAATGAGATATCTTTGATTTTTAACGATATGGGGTCTTTTCGATGATCAAGTCAATCAGAATACTTTTTACAGGAGTAGTGTGCGCATATTCGGCAGTTCTTTCAGCGGCGCTTGATTCTGAAATCGGTATCGGGCTAAGTGGCCCATATCCGTTTCTATTAAAAAGCACCTCATCAAAACAACTGGTCGAAACCGCACGGGATCATCAGTGGTCCATTAACTTCACCCGAAGTAATCAGGCTGACACCATAAAACTTATTGCTATCCGTGTACAATTCCAGAAAGATGTTTCAACATTGACAACGGGTAACGGCTTGTTTTTCACAACCGCAAACCTTGATAATGGTGATCAGGATGAGAAAATCAACTACTCCACCATTGAGAAGAATAACGATACACTCTACAAATACGACAGATTGCCTCATGATTCGACCTATTTCGCACTGCAGCTGGAAATGGTAAAATCATATTATAAGAAAGTTTCAAAAGGTAAACTTATCATCACCAGTGAAATTTATCCGAAATCAAACAACGAAGTGGGTTATTCTGTAAAAGACGCGCTGCCAGCTTATTCACCTGGTGGAAAGAAAAAGAAGGAATCATATGATGATTACTACAATAGAAAGACTGCGGGGCTCATGCGGTTTATAAATGATGCAATTGCGGCAGCTAATGATGCAAAAACAAATTCTCCTTTTGCAAACATTACCTATAATGCATCAGACAAGACCTTCCGTGATCAGGCAGGCCATAAAACTGTTTTCATGATTATTCATGCAGGAGCCTCCTATTTGACAAACGGTGGTGATGGCCGCGGGAAATACAACGATACACCGTCAGACCTTATTGACGCATTCATCAACCGTGATTTTATTAAATATTACAAGGATTCACTCAAATTAAAAACAGCAGGTTTTCCGGTCAATGGTAAAAACGGAGAGATGCTTCTTGACGAAATAATGATGTGCGCCGAAACATCTAACCAGGACGGGCTCAATTGGGGTATTCAGGGTGTTCTTGTTAATCAGATTGCCCGTCAGCTTGGTATTCCGGATCTTTTTTCTACGTCAAGCGGAACATCAGCAATCGGTTCATTCTGCATTATGGATTTTGCCGGATACTCAGCAGGAAAAGGATTTATTCCCCCCTACCCTTCTGCATGGGTACGCGCATTTATGGGATGGGATAAGGTAAAAATTGCATCACCGGGTGTAAGAAAAAACTATCAGGTAAAAGCACTAACCTCAGTACTTGATCGTGACAGTGCAACCGCCGCAGCGTATACCGGTGATGATACAACGATCCTTTTAGTACCGATAAATGATCATGAGTACTATCTTGTTGAAAACAGGCAGCGCAATCTCAGCGGAAACAAGGATCTGTTCAAATATGATACTACCGAGGATGATAATATTGTTCATATTGCGGAATATCCCAACAATGTCAATATCGAAAAAAATGTAGTGACCACCAACAATTACCGGGTGATTGAAAAAGTAAACAATAATGATATCAGCCTTCCGGCATCAGGAATTCTTGTCTGGCATGTCGACGAAAACATAATCAGAAACCGCCTTGCAAATAATTTCATCAATGCCGATTCTTTGTACCGCGGCGTTTCACTGGTAGAAGCTGACGGAGTCAATGATCTTGGTATCACTTTCTCCAACGCATTTTATTCTGCAATTTATGATTACGGCGGGTCTGAGGATATCTTTCCGCATCAGACAACAATTAAATCTGAACTATCAACCTACGATTCCATCGGCCCTTACACACGGCCATCAACGCGTGCAAAAGATGGCGGGCATACCTACCTGTCAATGAAAATCGGGACAACATCACCCGCTGTCAATAAAGAGTTATATTATCTTTCAAAAAATGATGGCGATCATTACATCACAAATTTTTCCGATAGTGTCTTTAATGTTCAGTTGAAATGGGATTTCAGCGTTGATAACTGGCCCAAGCGTGCAGCTCCGGATCAATTTCTTGAACCGCTGGTGGTTGACATTGACAAAACACAACCAGAAAAAGAGTTTTTCCTTATTGGCAAATCGGGCAGATGTTATCTCTGGCCATCAGATACATCAATTAATCCATATAATAAGAAGCAAACACTGGTAAACCGCAGTGATATTTTTGGATCAGTAGTTGCGTCAGCGGATACGGTTGCATACCTTGACAGCATTCCAAATCCCGCCGCAATGCCATCAACGGTCGCCGGATCAATCATGATTCCATCATTGAATGGAAAAGTGTACATTCTAAAATCAGTTTCTGTTGCAACAGGAATGATTCTTGACACGCTACGACTCAATGGTATTCCATCAACAACACTCTGCAACTACCGGGATTCATCCTGGGCGGCAGGAACAACAACCGGTCAGATCGTTTTCGGAAAAACATTTGACACCTTGCATTCTGTTAAGCTTCCGTCCGACAGTGCAGTCTGTGCCATCGCGGCAGTACGGGAGCTTGGTGCAATTGCGGTCATGCAAATTGATGGTACCCTATCGCTGCTGTCAGTGAACAGTACAAAAGCAGATTCAACAGTGAAGATTACTACCGGTATCGGCCCATACACACTTATCACCGGCGATCTTGATAAAGATAATGCAAGTGAAATTATCGTTGCAGACAGCAGGCATGGTATATGGGTTTACAATAGAAATCTGACTCTTGCAGAAGGCTGGACTGTGGAGCCGAATGACCTGTGCAACATCTACTCATATACAGCAGAAAATGTTGAGCGGCGTGGTGCAAACAGGGCATTGTTTCCGATAAATAACGGACTACCCTCTCTTGCAGATATCAACCGTGACGGATATCTTGATATTGTGGCTGGTGGTTCCAATGGCATCTATGCAATTAATTATAAAGGGGTACTCGTTTACGGATGGCCTGCATATCTTGACAAAAAATACTGGTATCAAAAAGGTGCCGTAAATACATCACCGGTAGTTGTTACAGGAAAAAGCCGGGATCCGCTTGTCCTGTTCGCATCACCGACAGGAGAAAATGCGACATTTGCAATTAAAAAAATCACAAAAGCAGATCCTCAGCGTGGTATTGTCTGGTTTACAAAAAGTGATGGATCGACTGATAGTTTAACCGATCTTCGAAAAGGTGAAGTTGACACGATGATTGGTATAGGAGATTCATTAGTACTTCCATATATAATCCCCGGTAGTTTTGTTGATGCCATAGGTAGCAACGCAAAACGTCCCTCATCGGTTATTATGAAAAATTACCAATCAAGCTGGCCGCTTACCACAGGAAGCACAATGTCAACATCGCCTATGATTGCATTTACAAATACTAATACGACACCGGATCTTTTCGCCGTAACGACTGAAGGGTGGATCTATCGCTGGCAGCTTGCAAAAGATATCCTTCCCGATTCAGTGTTCTGGGCGCAGTGCGGTTATGATAACGGCAGATCATGTGCATACGGTGGTGCACAGCTTTCTTCTCTTGTAAACGATAAAGAACCGTTGTCGTTATTCAGCTATCCCAACCCCGCACTGATCAGGAAAAATGTTACTGATGTTGTCTTCAGATACAAATTCAATGGTCCGGCTACCAATGTAAAGCTTGAGATATTTACCTATTCCGGGTTTAAGGTTTATTCAAATTCAACCATGGGCAAAGCACCGGATCAGCTAAGTGGCAGCTACCCCGACTGGAACGAACTCAATGTTTCTGTTAAGGATTTCGGCCCTGCGGTTTATCGCTGCCGGATGGAAGCGAAAATAAATGGCAAGACTTATTCGCAATACTGGAAAATGGCAATCATAAAATAACAACATTGGAAAAATCATTGTGAAACTTCGACTACGCGCTCTTTTTCTCGTTCTTTTTGCAGTTACTTCTGTGTTTGCGGCAAAATTTAACGCCCATGGCTTAAAATTTCACACCGTTGAAACAGAACATTTTATTATTAGTTACATGGATGGAACCGGGCATCTTGTAAAAAAAGTTGCATCACGCTTTGAAGAACTATACTCGATTTACAGGCACACTTACAATATCGCACTGCCAAATAAGACCAATGTGGTGATCCTCGACAGTGATGAGAGTAACGGCTGGGCACTTCACTATACCAACACGATCACCCTCTGGACTCACGATTTTGATTTCAACATGCGCGGAAGCCATGACTGGTTCGAAGATGTCATTGCCCATGAGTATGCACATATTGTTTCAATGTCATCAGCAATAAGAACGCCATCTGTTATATCCGATTTTCGAATTGGCTATTTTTCCCACCCTAACGAAGTAAACCGTGTGGAAGCGATTCACTCGTTTCCATCAGAGATGCTCCCGCGCTGGTTTTCTGAGGGTATCGCTCAATACGAGAGTACACGAAATAATGGTGATTCTTGGGATTCACATCGTGATATGATTATGCGATCACTGTCGCTTTCTAATAACATTCTCTCCTGGAATCACATGCAGGTTTTTACCGGTAAGGGTGATGATTATGAAAAAACATACAACCACGGTTTCTCTCTTGTTAAGTACATTGCAGAAACCTACGGTTATGACAAGGTTCCGGCCCTGCTGCGTGCATCCAGTAAATTTCCCCGTCTTACGTTCGACCGATCGATAAAGGAAGTGCTTGGTATCAGCGGAAAACGCTTATATGAAGACTGGAAAAAGCATCTTGAAAAGCACTACAAGGAACAGGTTAAAAACCTTGGAACTCAGGTGTATGGCAAAAAAATCAATAAGTATGGTTATGAAAACTTCTGGCCTCAGTTTACCCCTGACGGTAAAGGGATATTCTTTTTATCGAACGGTAAGAGCGAGTACGGACGCAAGATGATGTATCTGTATTCACTTTCTGATACAGTCAAGGAAGATGACAAAATTAAACTGGTCAAGCCATTAGGTGGTTTTTACAGCATTAATGCCGCTACTGGTAAAATCTGTTATACATCACCAAAATCACGCAAATCGATTTTGCCACCGGAGCGTGGCGGTGAACCGGTCCGTGATATTTTCATTGATACGATGCCATCAGGAAAAAAGCCAAAAGGGCTCTTTCATAAAAAAACTGAAAAACAGATTACCTTTGGCAAAGATATTATGAATGCTGTATTTTCGCCTGATGGCAAAACATTTGCTGGAGCACAGCGTGATGTTGACAAATTCAGGCTTATTCTCACCGATACATCCGGTAAAATCCTGAAAACAATGTACCCTGTAGATACGACTAAAAATGATCTGTTCTTTATCTATACAATCGACTGGGCTCCTGATGGATCAAAAATTGCATTCAGCTACTTCGATTATAAAAACCGTAAAGTTGCAATCTTTGATACAACAACAAAAAAATGTGAGATCATCTGTGATACCGAGCACGATGAGCGTGATCCCCGTTTCAGCCCCGACAGCAAACACCTCTATTTTTCATCCGACAGAACCGGTATTTTTAACATCTACCGGTATGAATTTGCATCAGGTAAACTGGAGCAGATCACTAATGTAACCGGCGGAGCTTTTGCACCATCAATTTCGCCTGACAATAAAAAACTTGTCTACGCCGGATATGCCAAGGAAGGATACGGAATTTACTATATCGACAACATCGTACCGGTTACCGCCGCTGACTCAGCCACAGTGCACCCAACGGTTACGGAAAAAGGATATACACCGGAAGAGCCATGCACATTGTCAATATCAACACCACGAAAATATTCACGAATGCCGCGTCAGTTACTTCTCGTTCCGACATTTTTCGCAGAACAGGCTGTAACAGAAACAAACAATGTCAACAAAGGCAAAACTGTTTTTAAAACAGGATTAATTTTCAATCTTATTGAGCCGCTTACTTTATCAAATCTTGGAAACGAAATTGACGGGTACTTTTTATTCGAACCAAAACATTTTCCCATTGACCTGAACCGAGGATTCTTTAATCCCGATGCCAATTACGATATTGGCCTTATAGGAACTACCCATGCTCTTCCTTTTGATATCTCCATGGATTACAGTTTACGGGGTATAGCTGGTGTTGATACATTTTACAATGAGGGAAGAGATGAGATTGATGAACTCCCCTATAATGTACAGTATCAGAAATTAAATCTGCAGGTTTCTCATTATTTCTTTAAAAGTCTCAATCAAAATACGACACTTGCACAAGGCCCCGGAGCACATCTGCTCCTTGGCGGCAATATGACTGATGTTAATGTGTACATTGACAGTGTGGTAGATTTTAAATACACACTTGATCAAGGGTTTCGTTTTGGTGCTATGGCAACGACGGGTAAAATCGGCATGAACAGCAGGAGTACGATCTCACCTGAAGGCCATGTATTGAAGCTTCAATACACCTATAATACCATGCTTGCACTAAAGGAGGAAAACAGTTTTAATCAGAATAAGGAACGATTTGACAAGTACACGTATCATGAGATACGGGGTCACCTGAAAATGGGTATACCAACACCATGGTATAAAAAACATGATTTCCATATTGATCTTAATGGTGTTACTATAGAAAATACGACAAAAGGTGACACACCACTGCCATCATATTTTCAACCGGCCGGATGGTTACCCGGTTACTCCTATTTCTACAAGTCCCAAAAGACAAAAGCTATTAAAACAAATAAAGACTCCATTGTATCATTTGATACACTCGTCCTTACCGGCAATACAGTTATCCAGGGTGAGTTCTCGTACAGATTCCCATTATGGAAAGGGCTAATTGACAAAAGATTTAGTTTTATCTATTTCGATCAGCTCTATGGTGCATTTAACATTTCAGGTGGTGCGGCATTTGATAATCCATCCGATATCCGGGATCTTGGACGTGATGATGTCTTACTGTCTGTTGGCGGAGAGATCAGACTTGAGACAAAAACATTCAGCTCATTTCCAATGGCAATCAAACTCCGTTACGATCGCGGCCTTGACAGAGACAGACCAATCGGCGGGGACCGTCTGACCTTTACATTAGGGTATGATTTTGACAACTGGGGAACGGTACTCTCACCCGATTATTCACGGCAGAGGCGGTAGAGAGGTACACTAAACGCCACTATACTGACGGCCCCCTCAATCCCCGGGACTTAAATAATAATTGCAATGTGATAAAGAAATTTATCGGTGAAAGATGAGCCCTCCCTGACGGTCAGGCCTCTGAATTCCGAACCCCGATCGTCAGGGAGATGGGTGATTCAAGGTAGTGCCTGGACTTAAAGAAATCAATTTGGTCTCACGCGAAGTACAACCCGATCTCCTCAACCAGTTTCTTTGCACTTAATTGACCCGGTGCGACTGGCTTCTCAATGAATCCATAGGTAAACAAAGATCCGAACAGCGGAGCAATCACCCTTGAGATTGTTCCGTGAGATCCCATTGCGATGGTGACAACCGGTATAGTGCACTCCTGTGTAAAAGTAAACAACCGGCGGACATCATCGCGACTGTTTGCCATCACTGCGAGTTTTACAATATCGGCACCCTGATCAAGTGAGCGTTTCACCATATCGTTCAAGCAATCGTTTGATGGTGTCTTATTGTAGTCATGTTCCGAAACGATAATTGTTTTGCCGTGTGCAAAATCGCGAACCTCATTTGAGATCGGTGTCCCGAGCTCAAGATCAATACTGTCAACAAACGGCATGATCGCCCTGAAAATAGGGATACGATCCTTTGATGTCCAATCGTTTTCACGCACTGTTCCGATCATCGGAACCGCAGCTTCATTCTTTACTTTTTCGAGATATGCGACAATAGTGTCAAGTGGTGCCTTGTAACAATCAATGCGCATTTCAAATATATCCGCACCATCCTGCTTTACATCAAGAATCTTTTCAATACTGAAAAGTTCATCAATAACAGCAACCACCTTCGGTGCATTCCCAAGTAAACAACTGCCGATTGATAGCATTCCATTCTCCATTTGCATCTGCCTCACCCCCCCCCGGCCCCCTCTCCAAAAGAATTGGAGAGGGGGAGCTGGGGGTTATTTGTGATCCGTTTTTTTCAAATTCAATAATGTATATACTGGAAAATATCAAATATCCAATCCTGAATATCAACGTATATACTCTTCACTTCTTCACTTCTTCACTTCTTCACTTCTTCACTTCTTCACTTCTTCACTTCTTCACTTCTTCACTTCTTTACTTCCTTACTTCCTTACTTCCTTACTTCCTTACTTCCTTACTTCCTTACTTCCTTACTTCTTTACTTCTTTACTTCTTTACTTCTTTACTTCCTTACTTCTTCACTTCTTTACTTCTTTACTTCTTTACTTCCTTACTTCCTTACTTCCTTACTTCCTTACTTCTTTACTTCTTTACTTCTTTACTTCTTTACTTCCTTACTTCTTC
>JAAZBG010000085.1 GCA_012513915.1 Fibrobacter sp. | reverse complement strand
GATAAAGTATTGAGTTATACTAAATTGGACAAGATGTCCAATTCAATAGCGAAATGCTTACTTGAACGAGGAATTACAAGCAATCAGTTTGTCGGCATATATCTTGACAGATCTGAAACAATGCTTGCGTCAATTGTTGGTGTTTTAAAAGCAGGAGCAGCGTACGTTCCTCTGGATCCCCATTTCCCGAAAGACCGGATTGAGTTGATCTGCAATGATGCATCGCTGGTTACAATATTGACAGAACAAAAATACTGCGACAGTGATTTGTTTAAAAGTGAGCAGGTGGTTAATGTGGATGCATTAGTAACTACACCGCAAAACAATAAAGTTCCGACGCCATCAATTCACCTTACCGATACAGCGTATATGATTTACACATCAGGTTCTACCGGTAAACCAAAGGGAGTGAAAATTTCTCATGGCAATCTGGCAAATTTCATCCTGAGCATGCTTGATGATCCTGGTATCAATGAGCGTGACAACATTTTAGCGATCACAACAATCTCATTTGATATTCATATTCTCGAACTATTAGTTCCACTAATTGCCGGATCGACTATATATATTGCGCCACGGGAAGCAGTTTCTGATCCAGATTCACTTGTATCATTACTTTCCAGCAATCCGATTACATTACTACAGGCAACACCGACAACCTGGAAAATGCTTAATGCATCAGGATGGAAAGGCCACAACGGATTGACTGCGCTGTCTGGTGGAGAATCGCTATCCAAAGAATTGGCTACAAACCTTTTAACTAAGTGTGATAAGCTTTATAATATGTATGGTCCGACAGAAACAACAGTCTGGTCAACCATGGCTCAAATTACAATCAAAACACCCGCAATCACAATTGGGAAACCTATAGCAAACACGTCCATCAGGATTGTAGACAAATGGGGAATTCAGGTACCGATCGGTTGCTGGGGTGAACTTTTAATTGGGGGTGACGGGGTTGCAACAGGCTATCACAATCGACCTGAATTAAACAGTGATCGGTTTATCCAACTTACAAACGGTTTGATTTCCGATACGTTTTATAAAACCGGTGACATTTGTCGATTACTTGCAGATAGCAACCTTGAATGTGCAGGAAGAGTTGACAATCAAGTAAAGATCAGAGGGTTTAGGATTGAACTTGAAGAAATTGAAAATGCAATTCAAAGTGTACCCGGAGTGAAAAACGCTGCAGTAATAATAAAAAATGAACAAAACATACCGATTCTTGTAGCTTGTATCACCCTTAAGCCATCAGTAACGCTTGAAATTGACCCGATTCGATTATTGCTTCAAAAACAACTCCCGGAATACATGGTACCATCAAGATTCTTATTTCTCGAATCTCTGCCAATGACCCCAAACAGTAAGGTTGACAGAAAGGCATTGCAATCGATTGAACTTCCGAAAAATTATACAGAAATGATCTCTATCAGCACCAACACCGAAACAGAAAAGAAAATTACTGATATCTGGGTAAATAAATTATCTCTTTCTGTTCATACTCCTGATGATAATTTTTTTGATGCCGGTGGTAACTCATTACTTATTCTTACCTATAAAGATTTGCTTCAGAAGGAATTTCATTGTGAATTATCTACCACGTTGCTATTTCAATACACAACGATCAGATCACTGTCTGAATATCTGAACTCAAAGGGTATGAATGAATCCCTTCAGGCAAAAAAGGATCGTGCCTCTATGCAAAAACAAGCACTATCCTCTTTAAAACGAGTACGAAAATAGTATTGTTAATTCAAACATCATCGATTTCTGTTATTTTTTAACCAATTGCTCTTTCTAAAATTCCAATAACGTGAAATGTAACTATACTATGAATTTTAAAACTATCACTTTGTTTTTTTCACTAAAAGTACTTTTATTATCTTTTATACTGTTTTTCTTATATAAACCACTAAAAAATTACCTCAGCAAACATCTTAAAAACTATTTATGTATTCCATCAACTATCCCGGATAGTACTGAAATTGATGCGCTTTATGTACTGGGCGGTTCTCTTAAAAGTACTTCAAGGCATTTATCCACGGCCTCTTTATTGCAAAGCAAATACGATTTAAACAGAATATTGATTTACAATAATAATGATTCATCAGTATTCTATAAAAAAAAGATGATAATCAAAAGGGTGGGAATACCAGATTCTGTTGTCTCTTTTTTTAATGTAAAGGATGGTTTTTTTGGAACAATGACAGAAGCTCGTGTTCTTTCAAATTATTTCATGCATCAAAATTACAATTCCATTATCCTTGTTTCTTCACATTGTCATAGTCGAAGAGTAATGATGAGTTTTAAACACTTTTTAAACAATAACTCAGTATCCATTTCCTTTGTAGGTTCAAATGACCAGTTTTATTTGAGAGAATTAGTCCTTGAATTTATTAAAGTACAAATCTATAAACTGATTTTCATTTTTAATGATATAAAAAAAAGTACATAATTATTTACCGTTATATTTTTATATCGAAATTCCATTCGTAATATATTTACCTCTTATATCCCTACGATGTATTTTAAAATGTAAGACTGGGTCCGTTCAAAATATGGTCTGTAAATTTGAAAAGTATGTAATTTTAAAAGGGGAATATTTTTCTCTTTTTATTGAAAATTGTCGTTTCGAAACAGCCACGAAATTTGACAACACTCACTGCTGTTTATAAGGGTACTAATTCAGGAGATATCACATGTTTGAACCAAAAATCTGCGTTGTTGGCCTTGGGTATGTCGGGCTTCCACTTGCTGTTGAGCTGGCGAACTATTTTCCGGT
>JAAZBG010000084.1 GCA_012513915.1 Fibrobacter sp. | reverse complement strand
TCCCAAATGGCGAAAGTATATCCTTGGACTTTTTCCATATGGGGATGTATTGATGTCGGCACCAGTGTTTGTTTTTACCGGTGGTTTTTTAAGCCCCTTTGTTATTACCCATATCGCAACAAATATTGGTAGTGTGATTGTGTATACCCACAACCGCAATCTGGCCAAACACACATTCTTACTCTTATTAATTTCCTATGTTGGGGTTTCATTATTTCAGATAACTGGTATTATACCTGTTTACATTCCTTATGCTGAAGAGATGATGCAGAACAGATCGTTCTTTGTTTTAGTTACAGGAATTGTGAGTTTAATAATTATAGCATCTTATGTACTGATAAACGCCCTCAATTTCAGGGTTCATCAGATGCTTGATGAGATGAGTGCAGCTTTTTTCAGTATTGTTAAAGGGACAAGTCCGGTTGCAGGTACCAATTTTTTTAATCATCTTGTGAAAAGCTGCACTGATACATTGCATGTCAACAGGGTCATTCTTGGTGAACTTGTAAATAATGATAAAATTCTCAACATTTTTGTACAGGCCGGGTTAGATGAGTGTTGCCACAACAAGGGTACAGACATTGAAATAGGCAATACGATTTTCGAAAGGATAATAAACAATGGTGAATTGATTCTGGAGTATGGTGAAAATTTACCTGAAGTTGACAAGTGGCTGGTGAACGGTCTTGATCATTGGTCGATTTTTGGTGTTGTACTAAGAGATTCAAATGGAGTTCCGATCGGTATTTTTTGTGTTGTCAGTGAAAATAATATTACCAATAAATACCTTATAAATGCTGTTATATCTGTGTTCAGTTCCAGGGCTGCTGCTGAGTTAGAACGGAAACGAATTGATGAGAGGCAGAAGCAGACTGAACAGCAATTGACACAAGCCAACAAATTGAATGTTATTGGTCAATTAGCCGGAGGAATAACGCACGATCTCAATAATTTACTGACAGTTGGTATGGGGTATACAAATATGCTTGTTGGTAAAATTGAAAAATCAACTCAACTGCATATGTTTGCATCCCAGGTTTTATCTACAACCAAGCGCGCTAGTGAGTTAACGAGTATGTTAGCCAAGTATCTAAGAAAAGAGAAGATCGAGACAGTACCGATAGATTTGAATAATCTTGTAAATGATACGGTTTTATTCATGGAAAATATGATTTCAAAAAATATTGAAATTGTCAGGATTTTATCTTTTGATTCAATGAAAATCATGGGGGACAGAACAAAACTGCAGAATGTATTGATGAATCTAATAATCAATGCCCGTGATGCAATAGGGAAGAATAGAGGCTGTATTACTGTTAAAACGGTTTTATCTGTGCTTGAAAGCGAATCAGCTCTTCTTCAAAATTTTCAAATTGAACCTGGAACATATTGTACCGTGGAGGTTTCTGATACTGGTACCGGTATGGAAGAGGAAACTATTGAGCATCTTTTTGAACCCTTTTTTACAACAAAACCGAATGGGCTTGGTACCGGATTGGGACTCGCTAATGTTAGGGGATATATTGATATTCATCGGGGTGCAATAGAGGTTAAAAGTGAATTGGGTAAGGGGAGTTGTTTTCGATTATATTTTCCTTTGATCCTTTAAACATAAATTCTGCGGCTGGATGTAGCGCAATAAGCGTAACCTGTTGATTGATAAGGCTTTCAAACGTTATCGATTCAACCTGTTACGTTACGGGATCGACCCAACTGCGAAAATTAGCTTACATTAAAATTCGCAGGTGAGACTATTCGTTACACTTTGATTTATGAACACTTTCAGGTATGCCATTTTATTGATTGGTATGCAGAAAATGAGTAAATGTTTATATCTGCCGAATCTACCTGTTACTATGCACAAGCAAAAGAAATTGTAACACTACTGAATGTTAGTGCAGGAATCGAAGCGTTGTCGCCTGATTTTCCTCTATACAGCATCGGCAGGGTTACTGTATTCTAAAAGAATACATTTAAATGTTTCAAAACTTGATATTATTAAGGGGTTCTCTTATACTGTATATATGGAGACCACTGTAGTTAAGTCTGAACCGCCAAATATTTTCGAATATTATGATTACCGTCAGTTTCTCAAAGATCTGATCGCTCACGAGAAACAGCGTTCTTCTGTATTCTCAAATCGGTATATTGTTCAAAAGGCGGGTTTTAAATCACCTACAGCACTAAAGCATGTCGTTGATGGAAAACGGAACTTAAGCCTTGAATCTGCCAACAAGTTCGCTTCTGCTTTAAAAATTGAGGGGATCAAAAGACACTATTTTTTGACCCTTGTTTTATTCAATCAAACTGACTCGTTAGCTGAAAGAGAGAAATATCTGAATGAACTCGTTGAGCTGAAACATTCAGATGATCCTTCCATGATAGAAGAGGACCAATTAGATGTATTGTCAAAATGGTATATTCTTGCAATCAGGGAAATTGTTGAATTACCGGATTTTCGCAATTCGTTAAAATGGATTTCACGGGTTTTGAATCCTCAGATCACTATGCAGGATGCTGCAGATGCTCTTGCTGTGTTGAGAAAGAATGGACTAATCGAAAAAATAAACGGACGGTTATGTCAAGTAGATAAAGCGCTGGAGACTGATGAACGAGTCAGATCTGTTAAAGTTATCGATTATCACAGGCAAATGATTCGGTTAGGAGCGGAAGCTATTACCCGTTTTCCACTTGAAGAGAGGGATATTTCAGGAACAACGCTGCGATTGTCCATGCAGGATGTTAAAAATGTAAAGATACTGTTAAAGGAGTTCAGAAGAAAAATACTGAGCCTGGCGGTGAACAGCCCGAATGCAGATCAGATTTACCAGTTTAATGTACAGTTTTTCCCTCTTGTAATTACCGACCGGAAGGGTCGATTGTTGGATGAACGGGAGGAGTTGTGAGAATATTTCAGATAATTCTATGGCTGACAGTTGTCACAATTGGCTCTGTTATTTTAAATTGCCAACATTCAAGTGTAGTGAACTTAGATGGTGGGGGGGTGATTGTAACCGGTTGTGTTATCGATCAGGATGGACATCCGGTATCAGGTGCGAAAGTCGTTTTAACCAAAAAAGGGGCCAATAGTCTCGGAGATACAACTGTTGAAAAGAATAACGATGGTATTATTGTTAAAATTATTCCCGTCTGGTTTGATACCGTTTTTACAAATAAATCTGGATTTTTCGTATATGATACAGTACAGCCTGGAGATTATACCATAGTTACCACTGATGGAAATCTTATCGGGATGGAGTATGTAACGGTTAAGAAATATTTTTATGATACCGTTAAAGTAATGCTTGATTATCCATCTATTCTAACATTAAAACCCTATACGATGGAATGTCCGGATTCATTAAAGTTTGTAAAAGCTCAGATTGCAGGGACCGACATTATTGAAAATGCTGATAGTAATGGAGTATTTAATTTCAGAATGATTCCAACCGGAAATCTGGAACTGGCTCTACAGCACAGGAACAAAAAAATTGAAAAGATTAAGAATGTTTTAATCACTAAGGATGGGTTGAATCAAACAAGAATAAATACTGTGGAGAATCCGACTGTGCTTGTGGATCCGATGAGACCTCCGGAATACTGGACAGTTATAGACTGTTACTCTGAATACAATGACAGACCATATGTTTTATGGTTTGTACCATTCAAAAATACGCAGGGTAAGATGATACTTGCAGAGGACGATGATCCTTATGATATAGCGATTCAGTTCAGCCATACTATGAATTCACGGATAACCAAATCTGCGATCAGTGTAAGATCCAGCGATTCCAGTACGGTGATTGATTCACTCTGGTGGGATGCTGGTGATATGGCATATATTACTTTATGTACGCGGTACGGGACAAATGAATGCGTTCGAGGCGATTCTCTGTATAAGGAGCATGTTACTTATACAGTTACTATTGATACCAGCGCACAGAGCATCGCCGGG
This sequence comes from Fibrobacter sp., assembly GCA_012513915.1. Taxonomy (GTDB): domain Bacteria; phylum Fibrobacterota; class Chitinivibrionia; order Chitinivibrionales; family Chitinispirillaceae; genus JAAZBG01. The sequence continues at coordinate 74 of JAAZBG010000084.1, read as the reverse complement.
GTACATTTCGCATATCCGGAGAACATTAGTTTTACACCGAAACCTTGATATTTTACCCATACACAGGAGGTATT
>JAAZBG010000083.1 GCA_012513915.1 Fibrobacter sp. | reverse complement strand
TTTTTTATAGGAAGAAATCATAGATGCAACATTTGAAAAAACTTTACTATTGAAATCAGACCAATCATCAACAGTCGTATTTGGTGCATACTCCGGATAGGCTGACATTCCGATTACATCGAATTTGGCACCATTAGTAATAAGGCCGCCAATATTCCAACTGAATAATGAGTTGTCAAAACCGTTTGAAACATGAACTACTGTTTGTGTTGATGATGAAATCTCTTTTACAGCTTTATTGCCTGCTGTTACAAAACGGGCATAATTGCTCATGCCTGTTGCTGTTGAAGCTTTTCCGTTTTCCCATAGCATTCCATTGTTGGTTTCATTACCGATTTGAACATATACCGGATAAATTCCTTCTTTGGAAAGTGCTTCCATAACCTCTTTTGTATGCGAATACACTGCAGTCTCAAGCTGTGTAACGGTATAATTTTTCCAGGCGACAGGTGGATTCTGTTTGCTAGGATCAGCCCAGGAGTCGGAATAGTGAAGGCTTAACATCAGTTGCATCCCTGCGGTTTTCACCCGCTTAGCCATACCGACCGTTGATGCAATATCGCACATGCCATTACCCCAGTCATTTGACGGATTAACAAATACACGTAGTCTGATTGTGTTGATCTGATAATCATTTTTCAGAATATCTATGATATCCCGTTGTTTACCACTGGAATCCTTGAAAACAATTCCGTTTGACTCCTGTCCCGGAACCCAACTGATATCGGCACCTTTCACAAAATCTGCACCTGAAACGGCAGAGAACATTATTAACGATAAAGACAAAGCCCATAAAAGCATTGCGTATCTTATCAGACATACCTTATTCACTATTTTCCCTTTCACAGAAAGTAACAAATGATCAAACATATCTCTAAATATAACCAAAACATTGAAGTTAAGGTTAATAAAGAATGATGCTGTTAACAACATCTTTAAACACTCTCAACCCATTTTAATGCTTCATCGGGATCACTAAACAGTTTTGCAGTTATTCCTGCTTTTGAGTAATCATCTGAGAACCTTTTCATATTCATCTGGCCAACAACCTTCTCCGGAAGAACTACTGCCCAATATTTCTGAAACGATCCTTGTATCGTATTGATAATAATATTTATATTAATATTGATATAAGATGCACAGTACCTCATTTACTTCTACAATATGGAAGTCAATATGGTATTTCTATCAATTCCAATTTTCAAAACATCTGTACACTTATTGTGTACTTTTTTTTGATGCTTACTACTATCATTTCCCGCGATTTGAATTATTTGGACTATATTAATACGTTAAATGGGCACAAATCTGGATATTAGTTTTTAAGATACTACTTTTATTGTCAGAGGAGGAATTCAGGTGAATTTAAAAATGTACCGATGCGGTATTGCCATTCTTCTCAAAAATTATGAAATTTCAATCTTATAAGACACCAAACGTAGAAGAAACGATTGATGGTGGTATCAATAGCGAAAATACAAACGGAAAGAATGAGAGAAAAAGCAATAAATGTATAAACAAAAAAATGGAGGTAGTATGAATAGGTTTCTGGTTCCGCTTTTAATTACCTGTATAGGTTCAGTTTTTATCACGAATGCTGATAATCCTATCATAACTCAAAAGTACACTGCAGATCCTAATGCAATTGTCTATAATGACAGGGTTTATGTGTTTTGCTCGAATGATGATAATAATCCCAGTGATGGTTTCAATATTGTTGACTATACTCTTGTTTCGTCAGATGACATGGCAAACTGGACTGATCATGGTGAGGTATTTGAAGTCCCCCGTGATGCAAGCTGGTGCAAACAGGCTTATGCCCCGGGTGCTGTGGTAAAAAATAATAAGGTATACCTCTATTTTCCTGATGGCGGTTCTCAAATCGGTGTTGCTGTTGCAGACAGACCGGAAGGACCATATAAAGATCCTTTAGGTAAACCATTGATAACAAAAAGTATGCCTAATTGCAATGTTGAATGGTTATTTGATCCAGCAGGCTTCGTTGATACGGATGGTAAAGGATATCTTTATTTTGGAGGCGGCGGTTCAACTCCAGGAGCTAATTTGCGAGTGATCAAACTCAAAGATGACATGATCTCTGTCGATGGGACTGCGTTAACAATTCAGGCACCACGGTCGTTTGAAGCTGCATTTATGCATAAATACAAGAACACCTATTTTTTCAGCTATTCAAATGATTTTCAGGGCCCGCCTAATGCACAGATAGCATATATGACTGGTAGCAGTCCACTGCCCCAATTTACTCACAAGGGGTCTGTTCTTGACAATCCAGCACTAAATGGAACCAATATTAATAAAGGTAACAATAACCATGCATCAATTGTTGAGTACAAGGACAAATGGTACATTTTTTACCATGACAGAAGACTATCCGATCAGGTTTACAAAAGAAGTGTCAGTGTCGACCTGGTAACCTATAACAATGATGGTACACTGATGAACCTGACAAAAGTAACAACTGGTGTGCCGCAGATAAAAAATCTCAATCCCTATGACACAATACAGGCGGAAACAATCAATCAACAGTCTGGAATTAAGACCGATGTCTGCAGTGAAGGTGGCATTATGGTAAACCAGATCGCAGCTAATGATTTTATCCGTATTAAGGGAGTCGATTTCGGTACTGATGGTGCCACGAAATTTGAAGTCAGAGCTGCCAGTGGCTCATCCGGAGGTTCTATAGAGCTGCGGTTAGGAAAAAAGGATGGCACACTTGTAGGCACATGTGATATCGCTGGTACCGGTGGATGGACAACATGGAAAACATTCGAAAGTAAAGTTGAAAACTGTAAAGGTGTTAATGATCTGTATCTTGTTTTCAAAGGTTCAGGTGAACCCTATAGACTCAACTGGTACAGATTTACGAGTGATGAAGGTACTAACGTATCAGAAACCGGAAAAATAAATCAACTTAAAAAAGTAACAGTGAATTGCAGTAAGTCAATTATTAGAACAGAATTCCAATCACAGGATAATGGAACTGTTTCCCTGGGAGTCTATAATTTGAACGGAGCATCCGTTACAACAAATTCATTTGTTGCCAGAGCTGGAGAGTTGTATTCAAAGAGTTTTGATCTTTCAACAATGCCAACTGGTTATTATATCGTTAAAATCATAAGCAATAATACAAAGCATGTTTCAAAAGTTCTTCTGACAAAGTAAATTTTTGCACCAAAGTGTCATATCGGGGAAAGTCCCTCGTTATGACACTGGTTTTCTTTTCCCTGAATGTAACCTCTAATGATAACACTCCCATACTATTCATATTTAGATACAGTCATAAAAATAAATAATCGTTACTAAACATTATTCACTCGTTTTTGTACACAAAATGTACTCGTATCACCCTTAATTTTATTTGTATCTGTACAGTATCACTTAAGCGGGTTCCCTATTATGCTTATAATGCAGTGTTATCCACTGGTCAAGTATGTATTTTATATTGTATTGATATTTAAAGAAATATGAAATAAGTAATATTTGCAGTATCACGTTGTATGTGGATGCAACTTGGTATTGCAGATGTTGTTCATTGCAAAAACGTCTGTACACTAAATGTGTACTTTTTTTTAATGTGTAGTACCAACATTTCCAGTCATTTAAATAATTTGGGCTATATTAATATGTTAAAGAGACGCAAAGCAGGATATTTGATTTTTAGATACTATTTTTTTTGCCAGAGGAGGAATTCTAATGAACTCAAAACTGTATAGACGACGTAATAATCATGTACTTACGGCGTGTGCTGTAATGCTTGCTGCAAGCATGAATGTTTACAGCTGGTCTGTATCCGGAACTGTAAAAAACAATTCAACCGGTGCTGCATTATCAGGGGTTGCTGTTTCGGTAAAGGATTCGACAAAATACTCAACAACTACTGATGCAAGCGGCAATTTCAAACTTGAAAGCAGCGTCGGTGTTATAAAGAATCATTCAATTGTAACAAGCACATACTCATTAAAAGTAAAAAACAATGACCTTTTCATTACTGTTCCACAGAATGGCATGCTCGAACTCGCGATATTCAACTGCAGCGGTCGTTCACTATGGTCATCAAAGGTGACAACTACCGACAAGTCAGCCAAACTCCAGTTGCCATCAACACTGAGTCATACCGCGGCATATCTTCAGGTAAAGCAGGCAAATGCAACAAAAATTCATTCGCTCGCTTGGACATCTGATGGACTTCACATCGGACCATCATCGGGTGCATCACAATCTGTCAATCAGGTTACTGCAGCTGCGATGGCAAATCCAACACTTGTTTTCAAAAAGACAGATTTTCGTGACACAAGTATTACAATGAGTTCAGAAACAATGACTAATATGGCTGTTTCCATGACACCATCTACTCCGGATGCAACGTGTGCACTTCCAACAAATCCTAAATGGACATCATCCGGTATTCTCGTTAACATTAAACCCGACAGCAAGCACAATATGGCTTCGGTTAAAGATCCAACAATCCAGAAATATAATGGTAACTGGTTGATCTACTGCACTATATACAACAAAACAAACTCGACATGGAGCATGCAGTTTATAAAGTTCGCCGATTTCTCTCAGGCTGCAGCACAAACACCGTTTTTCATGGACCAGGTCCCGGGTTTCAGTGGATACAAGTGCGCTCCGGAACTGTTTTATTTCGAACCAAAGAAAATCTGGTACTTGATATGGCAGCAGCAACCACCAGCTTACTCCACTACCACAACTCCGGACAACCCAAGCTCATGGTCTTCACCAAAACAATTTGGCGTAAGTGGCTTACCATCACTTCCTATTGACTACTTCCCTATCGCCGATGCAACTAACTTCTACCTGTTCTTCACTGGCGATGATGGAAAGGTATACCGTTGTAAAACCACTGTTGCAAACTTTCCAAACGGATTCAGCTCACCTGTCGTAGTTAAGTCCGGTGATAAAAGTGTTATCTTCGAAGGTAGCTGCCACTTTAAAGTTAAGGGAACCACTAATACGTACCTGCACCTTGTTGAAGGTATGGGAGGTACCGGACGTGTTTACAGTGCCTGGACCTCTGAAGGTATTGAAGGTACATGGAAGGATTACAGAGTCGGCACGAACACACCGTTTGCCGGTAAAAACAACGTGACATTTCCAGCAGGTGTAACTGACTGGAGCGACGATGTCAGCCACGGAGAGCTTCTGCGCGATAATCCAAATCAGGAGCAGATAATTGATCCCTGCAATCTTCAGTTCCTTTATCAGGGAATGGCTCCAGGATCGGGTGGTGCTTATGAAAACCTTCCTTACAGAATTGGTCTGCTGACATTACAAAAGTAATAAAATCAGGAGTGTTTTTTAAAGGCTGCGGTTGAATCAACTGCAGCCTTTTTTTTGTCAAATAATTTTTTCATACAATTCAGCTCCATTTTAATTCATGTTATTACTAATTGGTTTGCTAATGTACTGTGATCTGCAGTTTTGAAACTCAGACTTTGCGGTAACAAGATAGTAGTAATCCTGCAAAGCGCGTACACAAATTGTGTACATATTTTTTATGTTTATTACCAACATTTTTATTCATTTTATTTTCCTTGACTATATTAAATGTTAATTTGGTGCAGAATATTTTCTTTTCAAAGGGTAGTGCTTATAATTTTCAGAGGAGGAATTCGGATGAACGTAAAACAGTTTGGACGCATTAATAATCATGCGTTTACAGCTTGTGCGATACTGCTTGCAGCAAGCATAAATGCTTACAGCTGGTCTGTATCAGGAACTGTAAAAAACAAGTCGAGCGGGGCAGCATTGTCAGGTGTTGCAGTTTCAGTAAAGGATTCATCAGCATATTCAACAACAACCGACGCAGACGGCAAATTCAAACTTGAAAGTGCTGTTGGAGTTGTAAAGTCCCGTTATGTTGTAACTGGCTCATATTCATTGCGAGTAAATAACAATGAAATCTCCATTACCGTTCCGCAGAATGGCAAGGTTGAACTTGCAATGTTTAACTGTAACGGTCGTACAGTCTGGTCATCAAAGGTGAATACTACCGATAAATCAGCGAAGCTCCAGTTGCCATCAACATTGAGTCATACAGCAGCGTATCTACAGGTAAAGCAGGCAAATACAACAACAATCCATTCACTCGCATGGACTTCCGACGGACTTCACATTGGACCATCATCGGGTGCGCCACAATCTATCAATCAGGTAACTGCAGCAGCGATGGCAAATCCGACACTTGAGTTTAAAAAGACAGATTTTCGTGATACAAGTATTGCGATGACTTCAGAAACGATGACTGATTTGACTGTTTTGATGAAACCTGTGGAAGTAGCTTGCAAAATTCCAGATAATATCAAGTGGACTTCTTCTGGTATTATCGTAGATGTAAAAGCGAACAATATCGCATCAGTCAAGGATCCAACAATTCAAAAGTATAATGGTAAGTACTTGATATATGCCACTGTTTATAATAAGAGTACCAACCAGTTTGAAATGGAGTATATTGAATTTACCGATTTTTCACAAGCAAAAAATGCACAACCAGTTTACATGAATACTGTTCCTGGTTTTAGTGGATATAAGTGTGCTCCGCAACTCTTTTATTTTGAACCTCAGAAACTCTGGTACCTGATATGGCAACAGCAAGCACCAGGATACTCCACTACTACAACTCCAGATAAACCTAATTCATGGTCGAGTCCCAAACTACTTAATCCTAACGAATGGATCAACAATCCTGTAAAAGGTAAATATGGGGCTATCGACTATTGGATTATCGCTGATGATAATAACGTCTACCTTTTTATGAGTGGGGATGATGGGAACGTGTACCGTACAAAGACTTCTGTCGCAAATTTTCCTAACGGATTTGGTACACCTGTTATTGCAAAGGGATTCTATCCAAATACCGATCTAATCTTTGAGGGTAGTTCCCATTATAAGATCAAAGGGACTGACAACACCTATCTTCATGTGGTCGAGGGACAGGGATCTACAGGACGTGTTTTCAGTGCCTGGAAATCTGAAGGTATCGAAGGTGCATGGCAAGAGTACCTGGTCGGCTCAAATAAACCTTTTGCAGGTAAAAACAACGTAACATTCACTGATGGTGCCTGGACTAATGACATAAGTCACGGAGAAATTATACGCGACAACCCCAATCAGTATATGGAGTTGGATATGTGTAACATGCGGTTCCTTTATCAGGGAAGATCACCTAGCTCAGGAGGTGATTATAATCTGCTTCCTTATAAACTTGGCCTTTTAACGCAACAATAACAATCGTAAACCAGTATTATTTTTAAAAAGGCTGCGGTTGAATCAACCGCAGCCTTTTTTCTGCATGAGCCCAGCAAGAGCATTCGTCTTGAAGATGCAGACAAAGTATTTTATTGACAAACAGGATGTTTGCCAGGGTTTTCCACGATCATACTTGTGAACCATTAATGCCACCACCATCATCAGTGCGAGTAACTGTTTTGCTGATTGATATTGTGAATTACAATTCCGCAACAGTCTAATCTCTTTACAGCAAACACAACAGTTATGATCTAATTTCCATTACATCCAATTAAAAATAGTGAATGAATGACAAATAGATTTTATCAGTTTACATAAAAAGTAAAACCAATAGAGTCAAGTATCACCACCAGAAGTGGTGGATTGATTAACATCCCGATAGTTGATCATGATTTTAATTATGAAGGTAGGAAAGTACCATTACGAGACCATCCTGCTTCACTGGTTGCGCCATTGGTTAATTGTATCAGGTAACACTCAGAAAAGCAGGCAGCAAATTTTACTTTGCTGCCAATTAAGTATCTTTTTCAGCCAGTTGTTACCCACCCCACCCTGGCTCCAAAAAACAGGATCGTTGTTCTTTATTCTTGAGGAGGAATTGTAGTCCTAAAGGGTTGAGATGCCATTTTATTTCCACAAACGTCTGTAACTACACATCGTATAAGTACTGAAGATATATTCCACATACTCAATTTGGAACTTTTACCACCACTATATCCTCTATCTGATTCTGCATAGTCACGCCAATCTGCTTCCCCTACGCCGTCATTCCAATCTCTTTGCCATTGATAACTGGTCACTTCGCTCCCAGCTGCAACATAAACCTCGAAATCATCAGTTGAGTTATATGGATTTTGAGTAGTTTGGCTTACACTCCCAACATATAGTTCATTTACTGATATGTAACTAGTACTTGCTGCAGTAGTAGTGCCACAATCCCCTTCTGCACGAACATAATAATATATTGATGTATCAGGTTTTACAATAAGAGTAGGTGATGTAGTTTTAGCAATTGGATTGTTAAATGACGGATTATCAGACCAAACCCATTTTGCGTTTGTTCCTAAGGTACCACCTGTAACCGTAAGTGTGATGCCAGTACCCGGGCAAAATGTCACTCGTTCACTGACACTGATACCTGTTGGTTTTATGGATTGCGTTTTAACGTTTACTACCACTGCGGTACTAAAAGGTCCATCACCACAAGCACCTTTTTCTGAACGAACAAAGTATGTTTTTGTACTTTGAGGAGAAACTTTATTAGACTGCACAATTGTGACTTGATCACTTTCATACCATACCCATGAGCCTCCGGTTCCAGGTTCTCCAGTTACCCAAAGTTCAACTGATTCTCCTTGACATATAGATGTTTTCGATGCACTAGCACTGGGCGTACCAGCAGCAACATTTACAGGAATGGTTATTGTTACTGGAGTTGTACTATTATTGCAAGTCCCACCCTCAGCTTTGACTGAATACGTTGTGGTTGAAGTGACAGTTTCTGTAATCTCGGTTCCGGTTTTAAAAGAAGTACTTGAACCATTTTTATACCATTTCCAGGTAGCACCACCGCTTCCCAGTGAACCACCATTAATTTTTAAGGTAACCGATCCACTTCCACAGACGCTTGCAACAGATGAAGTTATACTGCTTGGTGCTGCAGGAGCAGTTTCAACAGTGATTGTTGTACTTGCTGTTGAGGTAATGTCATCACAACTACCACCTTCAGCTCTTACGTAGTAGGTTGTTGTTGATGACACTTTTGGAGTAATTTTCTCGCCAGATCCTGCAGGCGATTTGCATGATGCATCGGTATACCATTTCCAGGTTGCACCGCCCGTTCCAAGAGATCCTCCGACAACCTCTAATGTAACAGTTTCGCTGCCACAGATACTTTGTGTTGACGCTTTGATACTGGTTGGGGCACTGGCCGGTTCATTTACTGTAACAGTAACTGGTAAACTACTCCAGGGACCATCATCACCACATGCTGACCCTTCAGACCGCACGTAATAAGATTTAGTCGCTGAGGGCGTAAATGGATTTGTGGTTACTTTAGTCGTTTTATTCTCCTCATACCATACCCATGAACCACCAGTCCCAGTCGTTCCGGTAGCACTCAAAGTAACCTGCTGATTGCTGCCAAGACAAACAGATGTTGGTGTTGCTGTTCCGGTAGGTACACCTGCCGGCTGGTTAACCATAACCTTAATTCCAGCGCTCCAGGCACCCGCCCCGCCTGCTCCGCCTTCAGATCGGACATAGTAAGTTGAAATACCTTCCGTTTTTGGTGTAAATGGATTAGTGGTAATTTTAGTTGCCTTATCATCTGCATACCACACCCAGGAACCACCTGTTCCCGGATCACCGCTTGCAATACTCAATGTGACTGTTTGGTTATCTCCTAAGCAAACACTGGCAGGAGTTGCTTTACCGGTTGGCGTACCGGCTGGCTGATTGACGGTGACCTGAACAGCAGAACTCCATGCACCAACGCCACATGCGGCATTCTCGGAACGCACATAATATGCAGCTGAAGCAGTTGGGGTAAATGGATTTGTTGTAACTTTAGTTGTTTTATCGCTTGCATACCACACCCAGGTACCACCGGTACCGGGTGTACCGGTAGCAACACTTAGTGTCACAGTCTTGTTATCACCAAGCAGTATCGTATCCGGATTTGCTTTTCCAGTTGGCGAACCAGCTGGTACATTAACAGATAACGTACACAAACTACTTGTCGCACTCGTTCCATCCTGAGTACTTACCACACATGAAAGTACTGACGTTTCTGCAGTAGTTAATGAACAAATCGGGCTGTTCGAACCAATGTTTGTGAAAGGTGCTGCTGCACCAGTACGCCACTGGTATGAAAGTGTCCCTGTCCCTGTTGCTGTAATTGAAAAAACAGCTTGAGATCCCGGACATATAGTTTGAGAAACTGGTTGTTTTGTTATTGAAAGTGCAGTAGATTGCTCATATATTACCGAAAAGATACTGTCTGTACTATTTGCATTGGTAGACTTATCTTTTGCAGTTATGGTAATCTTATTCTCTCCTAAAACCAGACCAACAATTGTTGCGGTAAAAACACTGTCGTTCTCTGCCATCATATTTCCTGAAAGAGTTCCCGTTTTGTAGGCAGCAGACGCTACTTTATTATCATCATAACAAATAACGCTGAGCGTTACTGAAGGTGATGAAACTTTAGTATTGTTTGATGCAGGACTCCTGAGCGTAATTTTCGGTCCTTTTGTATCAAGCGATGATGCATCATAGGTGATATAAACAGAAAGCGGTGCTTTATTTTTTGCAGAGGACTTATCTACCGCTTCGAAAACGATCGTATCAGTTTTTCCTGCAGTTAAACCACTTACAACGACACTATACAGGGAATCTGTTCGTTCGACGTTTAACTGAGTAGTTCCCTTACGTGCAGTAACAGTATCAATACCACTTTCGTCAGTGCAGATTACCTTTATTGATGTTTCAGATGTTGAAACAACAGCATTTGTAGTCGATGGAGATTTCATTACTATTTTTGGATTGACATTGTCAACCATGTCCGGATCGTATGTCAAAGAAACGTTCAATGTAGTCTTTGTCTTCTTCATCGATTTATCGAATGCTTCAACAGTCAGTACCGTTTTTTCCCCTTGAACGAGATCTTTTACAACACACTGATAATTATTCCCACTGTGTAGCGTATCGGTAAGAATCGTTGATCCGGTTTTGAATACAACACTTCCAACACCAGAAAGTGAATCGGTAATAGTAAAATTGCAGGTTACATTTTTAGCACTTACGTTAACATCGGATACAGCAGGGTATACAAGTGCTATCCGGGGACCATCCAGATCTTTTGGTATAACATTAAGCATTACTTTTAATACCGATGCAATCCCGTTGTAATTTGCGTATATAGTTACACTGTCTTTTTCCGCAGCACCCCACATGATCGAATCCCGCCAAACATTCCCGTTAATTGTACCTTTATTGGAGGAAAAGGTTACACCACTTAAAGCAGGGTTTTTCAGTAAGCTGTCCAGCGATTTGGTGATATTGCTGTTTTCCGGGACCTCTATTGAAATCAAATCCTGTTTCCAAACTGATAAGTTTCCGGGTATCACTTCTATTTCAAATTCAAAATCTTTGGGAGTGTTATCGGATAGAACGGTTTTTATCGTTATTTGCTTCGTTCCGATTGTTTTGTAAACGGTTTCAAAATAAACGGTGTCCGGGTCAGTTGAAGATGGATTATTCAACGATAAAAAAACCTCTTCTGAATCATCACCCTGCACAGCCCGTATGCTTTTTATAAGACTTGGGATATTAACCACAACACCAACTAAAATGGATTCGTTTTGCAATGCAGTAGCTTTATTTCCATTCAGGAACAAACCAACTTTCACGTTTTTCGGGTTTTCATAGGGATTTGTCGGAAGGGACTTGCACGTTAAAAAGGCAATAATTGACAAAAAGATAGCCAAACTGAACAACGATGACACCTTTAACATAATAACCTCAATTTTTTAATTGTTTTTGTTTTTTAAACTTGGGAATTTAACATGAGTAAAATAAAGATTGTATTCCTGAAAGACAAGTAAAAATTAATATTTTTTTGAATGTGGTGTTGGAATCATAAAAATATCCGTTTTTTGCACTGTAACCTTAACATGCAGGTTATTCTGTGACCAGAGTCAAAGCACTGTCATCGACCATAAAACAACTGGACCCACACTGTCAATGATACTAACCATTACTTGACACATTGCATCACCTCCAATCAGGCCCTCAATCTCAACCTCAACCTTCCTCCCTTCCCCTCATCCATTTCCTTGCCATCCCCCCTGCCCGCAAAATATCTTTCTATTAACGTTCACGAAAAATTGCATTTTGAGAGGAATTCCGTACTTTTCGCAAAATGGTTGTATCAAGGTAACTATCCGGAAAACGATCAAGATGTCTGTTTAAGTAGTATCGGTTTATGGTTATTGAGATTCTCTCTTTTTCAAACGTGTCACTCGTTACGTGTCACACGTCACTTCTTTACAAAAGGAATTGTATGCCAGGACCAGCAACTAAACTTGGATCATTAACTGCACATGGCGGATCTGTTATCGGCCCCGGTTGTCCGACGGTGCTTATCAATAATGTCCCCGCAATACGGGTTGGTGCGGACATGCATGTATGTCCGATGTTTACCGGGTATGTACCTCATGTCGGTATGAATAATATCGGCCCCGGTGTTCCTACCGTGCTTATCGGCGGTTTACCTGCATCTACTGTGGGAGATAATTTCCTATGTGCGGGTCCTCCGGCACCCGTAGTCATGGGAGCATTTAATGTTCTTATTGGTACAGGAGCCGGCGGTGGCGGCGGAAGCGGTGGCGGAGGTAGTTCAACGACAATGGAGGGGTTGAAGTCAGGAAAAATAAAACCACCAAAAGGAACCGAATCGCTCCCGCTGGAGATCCAGGCTGTTATGGCAGAATGTCAACCATATATGCCTCCTGAAACATTCAAGCGGCGTGTAGCACAACTTGTGCTCGATTATGGTGAAACCGACCAGACAGAACCACCTGACAAAATCACCATTGCTGATTTTGTTGAAATACTGGAAGCTATCGAACGAGAAGAGGGGTATGAAGCCGCCCGTTTTTTTGCATCACATCTTGACTTTGGAACATTGACATCAATGGCCATGGGATTTATCTCCGGTGATGATCCCAATCCGGATAACGATCCCAATATCATGCCGACACGGTTTATGATTCTCTATGGTGCAGATGACGCCAAACTACAGCAGATCGATGATCACCCGGACTGTGCTGATGGCGAAGAGCACAAAATGAATGTTGCTAATTTACGAAAAGGGTTGCGCCTGCTCGGGTATGCTGTTGAAGATGGTAGCGTTTATGATGAATATGTGTATATGGCTCATTTACAGTATATGGCGAGGTGGGCACAAAATAGTGCCAAAGTTGATATTGAAAGTGTACAACAAAATGTAAAGAACGAAAAATCGTTTTTGAAAATTAAACTTAATATTAATCCTAATGCACCTGAAGCACGAAATGACTTATATACTTTGTATAGTACTGATACCTTGCATTCATATAAAAAGACACTGTCCGTTAAAAATGATGCTGACAAAGGAAATAGTACGCTTGAACTTTTATATGAAGGCCTGGATACATCTTTAAAGTATACGTTTGAAGTTGATCAGGGTGGATCGGGAGAGAAGAAAACACTGTTTAAAAACAGACCTTTTGGAGAATGGTGATATGGCAAACAGTTATGCAAAAACGAATATTAACAGTACAACTGTTCAAATCACAATTAACAAAAAAACAGTCGCTTTTACTGTATGGGATAACTTTCTAAAGGTAAACTCCATTTTAAAAATCAAAGCGCAGAGAAGCGCTGAAGATAAATGGGGTGTTAAACCTATGGATTGGTATATTTACAGAAGCAAGGACATGGAAGCATATTCACAAGTATATGAATTTATATACAATTCTGCACAAATTCATAAAATAAGTCCAGAATTTTTACACGCAGTGGTAATGGGTGAAGGATTGCATTTATTTCTTGAAGATTTACGCTCGAATAAAACACCTTACGATTCAATGAGTATAATTGATGCATATGCATTTCTTGGAGCAGACGAAATTGGTGATAATATTGATAGTTTAATAAAGAATGGCTATATAAGCACAAACCACAAAAGCAATATAGTACCTAAAAAAGTCCTAAACGAACTTAATGAAATTAAAACGAGTGCATACATTCAAGGTTTTGAGACTGGAATTGAGGTTGTAGCAGCTGAACTTCATCAGCGTTGTGATTGGATTAAAAAATACATAAGTGATAACAAAATAACTGTGGATTTAATGGATTCGGATACAATTGACTATTTGACATATGCAACTTATAATAGTATGAGTGTTGGTGTTGAAGCTGCAAAAAATATCACACATTACATGAGAAAATTTCAGGGGACTGAAAGAACAGACCAACGAAATGTTCGATTTAATACTCTTAAAAGATTAGCTACATCAGATTGGTACAAAATTGCAAAGGTTTACAATGTATAAATTAACTTTGATAATTATTATTTCTGGATTACTTGCATTATCATATGCATCGAAAACGATTGTTGATATTGACAACGATGGATATGTTGACACTATTGAAGTAAACAAGATGTCAGATAATTTTGTGTCTGAATATCGATTGTCTGTTAAAAACGGGATTACTGGAATAACATATAACAGTATTAAAATCGGAAATATCGGTAATTTTTTTTCAATTATTCCTGTCGATATACCAGTTATGAATGATTCTTTTTACCACGCTTATTGTACTATTTTAAGAGATACTTTGTGTTCCGGATTCGCTCAGAAAAAAACGCCTGATGAATCACTTCGATGGTTGCTTGATTATTATGAGAAATCGGAATATAAACTTATTAAAAAAATGAAACAACACTGGTTCGATTCTTTAACAGAGTTTGAACCATATTTTGTTACAATTAAAAGAGATGACTACCCCAACTTAGTAGAAAATATACCTCGGCATTTAAAGAATACGTCGCAAGATTCAGCGCTTATTAATACTCTATTTAACGCTGCAAAAGAATTTATAATTGTTTATTATATGCAAAACCATGTTTACAATGATCGCGGTATACAATATCCACAAATTGTAAGTTCAAAAAAAAATAATGATGTATTAAAAACTATGCATGGTGTACTTTTAAGAAAGAATAATAAATATTGTTGGTTATATATTTCAGATGGAGTTTATAAATTGCGTCATGCATCAATTGGCACTTTAAAATATTACAAAAATCAGATAACTTTTGAAAAAAATGCGACAGATGACATAAGGGCAATTAAAATAAATACAGACAATGATATATTTTATACAATAAGAGAAATAGTAAAATAAATTTGTTGGTGGAAATCAAGGAATATAACAAAAATGAAAACCTACACATCACAACCAAACGAAGATCTCGGCATCATCGCCAAAAAATTCGGGATGCCATCGTGGAAATATCTGTACGAACTTAACAAAGAAAAGATTGGTGATAATCCCGACCTTTTACAAAGTGGTACAGAACTTGACATCCCGGAGTGGGATACCACCAGTGGAGATGAAAAAATTGAGGCAAAAGGGGTAAGCCCGTTTGCGTATACGGGCGGAGTGTCGTACCGGTATCCGTGGGTGCCTGTGAGCTTAAGCGTTGTCGACATTAACAAAAAGCTGATGAGCGATTTTGAAGAGGAACGGAAATATGTGATATGGGATCGGGAAAATGGTAAGGTGTTCAGTCGGGGAGATATGAAAAAAACTGATGTTATTGAGTCTTTGGCACCCGATTCTAATAATTTATCAATTGGTATTAAAGGGGTTCCTATTGTGTGGGAAAATGATATACACTACCATCCTGATGATATACCTGTATCTGATAAAAAAAAGATAGAAAAAGAAAACAAAAAGTCTTCTTCATTCATGGATGAGAGTCAGGATATTCCTGAATAATAATTGTAATCAAAAACAGTATTGTAATAAAGCGAGTTTTGTATATGAGTTCAGGAAAAAGTGGAACAGCATCTCCCCTTATAACGTGTGATCGTCCCTGGGGATGGGTAGAGATTCACTGGACAAACGACAGTTTGACAGATTGGAAAATACCCGGATATACATGTCCTATTCTTGAAGAAACAAAAATGACTGATTTGCAGAAAAATGTTGAACTTTTGCAAGCTGTAGCACAAAATGCACCTTCCCCATTTAAGCCCAAAAAAGGTTCTGCTGATGCTGCTCAGACAGTAAAGAATTTCAATGAACGGAATGCATTTATTTGTACATCAGTAACACAATGGATCATCGTTGAGATACAACCAGCAATCGGTATTGAATACTCACTCATGGATTCGTTGCCATATACTGAAATTTGGGCTTTCCTGCAACCATCAACTATTGGCGACAGAAAAAAAATGGCTGCTGAAAGGGGGTATGTAACAGACGATCTTCCCCGTGCAGGCTGGTTTCACACCGATATCTGCTGGTTTAAAGAACCTCAAAAAGATACAAATAAGAAAGCACCTTATCGATATATTCCAAAGATGTCAATTCGTGATTCTGATAATAAAATAGCAAACTGGGTGGAGATTCCTCATAAATTGACTAATGAAGAGTGGGATGGCCTGAGGAAAATTCATCCCAGGAGACCATCTTATGGTGATAATTACCGGTATCTGCTGAAGATACCGGTAACAGTAACTAATATTTTAACTCCGGGTGACAGAGAACGACTAAGTGAAAACATTGAGAAGCTGGCCCGATCACAGGCAACATCAGGATTGAAAAAATCTCAGATTGATCAAATGGGACGAATGGAAGCTGGCTCATATTTAAAAATCTGGGTTAGAAATTCAACATTTCCATGGAAGGCTGATGCCGCTCCATCAGATGATGGTACAACTCTGTGCATGGAGTCAATGCAGCGACTTGATCAGGCGAAGACGCATCCAAATCAACTTTTTAACAAACCCGCTTTATCACCAGTCGTGCAAGTGAATTCTATTTTTGACAAAAGTGATATTAATTCATTTGTGGAATCATACTACACTTCTGGTAAGGGAATGCTTAAACAGCTGATGAAGGATATACAGAAATCGTGTCCGGCGGATGCGGTACTGCAGCAGGCTCTGTTGTCATCAAAAAACATAGGTATTGGAGTAGCTGCATCATCGGGGAGTTATGAACCATTGTCCGGTGAAGACACCTCAAGTCTTCTAAATCCGGATCATCTTACGTTTCCTGATATTTTTAAAGAATCTCCACAAGAGGAGAAACGGTACAAGTGTGGAGCTGATTTTTTCAGACCGGGTTCATTTCGTAATCATACATGGAAACGTAATCGTTTCAGCCTTGCACCTGATGGTCGTTATGAGGAGGACAAGTGGTATTATGTGCTTCTCTGGCCTGATGAGTTACTTGACATAAGCGGCAAGTTTTTTGGAGATCCGTCACGGGCGTCGTTTCCATTTGTAGTTGCACTTTCTGCTATTTATATCCTGGTGATGGAAGCGTTGTCCTCCGGAGCAAAAAAATTACAGCAGAAAAAAGAAACAGATGATAATCCCTACCCTCTAAAACCAGACAAAGACGGAAATTATTCGTTGCCATCTAAACCAGTATCAACAATGGCAGGATTTTGTAAAGCGATTTTAATGCATGCAGATTGGCCATTTGTTATGGGTACACTTGCGTATTATGGACTTCCTGATACATCGGAAACTGATCATAGTGGTATTCAGAAGAACGAAACGGCGAAAGATACATCAAAAACAATGTTGACTTTGTTTGAGCAATTTAATACTGCAATTACGACGGGAGATGAACCTAATAAACAAAAGAGTCTTTACACACTATATGCGTTGTTACAGA
>JAAZBG010000331.1 GCA_012513915.1 Fibrobacter sp. | reverse complement strand
TCTCGATCACCGAGGTCCCGGTGGGCTGCAGCTACGATGGCCCGAACCTCCACAAGAAGCACCCCCTGCTCCACGGCCTCGAGATCGTGAACGCGATGGCGCGGACGGCCGTGGTCCGGCAGCGGCGGGCCCTCGGCCTCGCGGGCGTGCCCCTCCTGGTGACGGGCTCGCTCTTCGGCGTGGCGCCGACCGTGCTCGTCCCGCCCGAGCCGGGGACCTGGGCGTCGGCCGCGGCCGGCCTGCTCTGCGTCCTCGCCCTCGTCGGGGCCGGCCTTATCGCGGGCTCGCGGGGCCCGAGGCCCCGCAGGGCCCGGGTCGCCCGGCTCCGCACGGCTAACGAGACCGACGCGGCACGGAGGGGCGCATGACCCCGCCGAACGGCACCTCGAGCACGACGCCGCACCCCTACCCGGGGACGATCGCCGTGGTCATCCCGACCCGGAACAACGAGCTCTCGATCGGGAGCGTCATCCATCTCGCGCAGCGGTACGCGGCGCACGTGATCGTCGCGGACGACAACTCGACGGACTGGACGGTCGAGGTCGCACGGGCGGCCGGCGCCGAGGTCGTCTCCAGCGCTCCCGGAAGCGGCCGCACAGGCGCCATCCTGGCGGGGTGCCGGCACGCGGTGGATGCCGGTGCATGGGCCGTGGCCCTGTTCGACCCCCAGGGCTACCACCTCACCGACGACATCCCCGCACTCGCAGCATCCGTCCTCGCGAACACGGAGGACCTCGTCATCGGGTGCCACGAGTCCCTGGAAGAGGCTCTCTCCACTTCGCCGGCCGGCCCGGTCGTACAACCACGCCACCCGAGCGAGCCGACCGATCCCCGGTCACCGTTCCGCGTCCTGGGCCCACGCGCCCTCGGACTGGTCGACACCGTGACAGACGACGACTTCGAGACGGCGATGACCGCGCTCGCCGTCCAGGCCGGCCTCTCGGTGGCCGAGCGGCCGGTCGGGATTCGCGAAACCCCCACCGAGCGCGATAAATTCAACGTCCCCCTCTACCGTGGGAAACGGATCGCGGTGGTCGTCCCGGCCTACAACGAGGAGCTGCTGATCGCCGAGACCCTGGCCTCGATACCCAAGTACGTTGCCGGGGTCTACGTCGTCAACGACCAGTCCGCCGACAGGACGGGGGAGATCATCGACGAGCTGGCGACCCGGGACGCACGGATCCACCCCCTCCACCACCGGTTCAACCAGGGCGTCGGCGGCGCCATCGTCTCGGGCTTCAAGGGGGCGCTCGAGGACGGGTCGGAGATCGTGGCGATCATGGCCGGCGACAACCAGATGGACCCGGCCTACCTGCCGTCCCTTCTCGACCCGATCGTCGAGGGTCGCGTCGACATCACGAAGGGGAACCGGTTGCGCCGCGGGTACTGGAACGGCATGAGCGCCTGGCGGCTCTTCGGCAACCTTCTTCTCGATCTCCTCAACCGCGTCGCCTCGGGGTACTGGCATGTCCGGGACCCGCAGAACGGGTACGTCGCCGCCTCGAGCGACGTCCTGCGGCTCATGGACCTCGACTCCCTGTACAAGCGGTACGCGTTCGAGAACGACTTCATGGTCAAGGCAAATATCCTGAACCTCTCGATGATCAATATCGATATCCCGGCCCGGTATGCGAACGAGCGGTCCTCGATTCGCATGGGGAACTTCATCGTGATGACCAGCGCTTTCTTCGTGAAGTCGTATATCAACCGGCTCTATTCCAAATACCTCAAGCTGGTCCCCCAGCCGGTCCCGAGGAGGGAAGACGTTTGAAGATCGGAATTTTCGCCATCACGCCCGCACAGATCCATTTCTACAAGAACATCGTTAACGGGCTTCGCGAGGCCGGCCACGAGACGTTTCTCCTGATCCGCGACTACGGCGAGTCCCTCCAGCTCGCGGAGGAGCTCGGGATCGAGCACTACGTCTTCTCCGACCCTCCCGACTCGAAGCTCGGCAAGGTGGCGAACTTTCCGCTCGAGATCCTGAGATCCACCTCGTACCTCCGGTCGAAGGGCGTGGATGTCGTGACGGGGTTCGGGATCTACGAGGCCTACACCTCCGCCGTGCTCAGGTGCCCCGCGATCACGTTCACGGACTCCGAGTACAACTGCAACCGCCTCTCCTTCCTGGTCCAGTTCTGGCTCTCCGAGAAGTTCATGGACCACATCGTCACGCCGGAGAAGTATTCGCAGGACCTCGGCGAGAAGCAGGTCCGTGTCAACAGCTACAAGGAGCTCGCCTATCTCCACCCGAACTACTACCAGCCCGATCCGCGGGTCCTCGACGAGCTCGGTGTTGAGCCAGGCGAGCCCTACGTCATCCTCCGGTTCAACGCCTTCGACGCGGTCCACGACGTGGGGATATCGGGGTTCGACGACAAGCAGCGAGAGCTGCTCGTGGACGCCCTGAAAGACCACGCACGGGTCTTCATCTCGGCCGAAGGAAAACTGAACGACAGCCTGAAGGAATACCTGATCCCCACGAAGAAGTGCCGGATCCACGACGCGCTCGCCTTCGCGACACTGCTCGTGACCGACACCCAGACGATGGCCACGGAGAGCGCGCTGCTCGGCACCCCGACGATCCGGGTCAACTCGTTCGTCGGCTCCAACGATATGAGCAACTTCGTCGAGCTCGAGCAGGACTACGGCCTCCTGTACAACTTCAAGAATCCGCTCGAGGCGATCGAGCAGGCCGAGAAGCTCATCTCCGATCCATCACTCAAGAATGACTGGCAGAAGAAGCGGGACGTCCTCCTCTCCGACAAGGACGACATCGTGGAATACTTCACTCACTTCTTGATTGAGAACACCTTCACCCAATACTCTAGGCAACAAGCCATGGTTGTGCATAGTCTCGGCATCCTCAAGAAATGAAAAAGGGGTTCCCATCAGGATACAAATTTTCTCAAAAATTCATCGAATATGCTTCGGTGGATGAAAATTATCGGTAGTGTGCCAAAAGTGATGTAAATTCTGAATGGCCCTGGATCCAACCTGGATTTGGAGAAAGGAGAACCAGGACCATGATCCCGTTATCGTGTATCGAAGATTATCTTACCGACCAATCAGAAGGGATGCGTGCCGTCATCACGTGGTTTCTGAACCTGGTGATGCAGCTCGAAGCGCTTCAGCAAGCCGGCGCTGAGCGTCATGAGCGAACCCCGACCCGGACTGCGCATCGAAATGGCACTCGCGATCGAACCCTCGTCACCCGGTATGGCGATCTCGTCCTCACCAAACCGCAGTTCCGAGAGAGACCGTTCGAGACCCAGGTCTTCGGACGGTACGCCCGGGTCGAGAGGGCTCTGGTGAACGCGATCGCCGAATCGTATCTCCAGGGTGTCTCGACCCGGAAGGTCGAGGCGATCATCTCGCATCTGGGGATCGACCAGCTCTCACCATCCTCGGTTTCGCGGATCGCCGGGGACCTCGATCGCGAAGTCCAGGAATTCCTCACGCGAAAGATCGAGCAGCCATTCCCGTATCTTTTCCTCGATGCGTCCTATTACACAGTCCGTGACGGCCCACGGTATGTTTCGAAAGCACTCCTCGTGACGGCAGGTGTCCGGGACGATGGGTACCGTGAGATCCTCGGAGCCACGATCGCGGACTGCGAGAATGAGGCGTTCTGGTCCGGATTCTGTGACGACCTGAAAGAGCGAGGGTTGACGGGAGTTCAGCTCGTCATCTCGGATGGCCATCGGGGCATCCAGGCGGCTGTCAGCACAGCTTTCCTGGGGGCCTCCTGGCAGATGTGTCAGGTGCACACGACCCGAGCGGTGCTGAGAAACGTCTCGAAGAAGGATCAGCGCGAGATCGCCGACCTGCTGCGGGAAGCCTACGGCAACGAACGGCGACTCCAGGACTGTGCCGATGACCTTGCTGTACGAGGATATCAGAAGGCGGCAACGACGATTGAACGGTTTCTTCCAGGACTCCTGAACTACACAGCCTTCCCGAAG
>JAAZBG010000082.1 GCA_012513915.1 Fibrobacter sp. | reverse complement strand
GTAAACGCTCGACCAACCCATACCGCTCGTTTTTGGGCCTGTAAGACTAAATTTAATTTGGGGACGGATAGAGCGGTTGTTTTTCAGGGAGTGTTCCATTGTTATTTGCTTTGAGCCACTCTACGGGTGTTAGATCACTAACGCTTGCACCTTCTGGACGAATGGCGATTTTTAGAAGTACATCTTTCAAATAATCACTGGGATTAATAGTATTGAGTTTACATGTTGCTATTATTGAAAATAATATCGCAGTTTGTCTCCCACCATTATCAGACATTACCTGTACCCAGTTTTTTCTTCCAATCGCAAGATCCCGAATCACCCGTTCACTTACACCATTATCAATTGGCAGATCTCCCCGCTCAAGGTAGCGGACGATATTGTTCCAGTGATTTAGGGCATAGTTAATTGCCTTTGCTGTGCGACATTTTGGAACCATTGTTGTATCAGGATTCTGCAGATGGTGTTTTAATTTGTCAAGAATCGGTTTGCTACATCTCTGACGCACATGATACCGCAGTGTTACCCGTTCTTTTTCGTTAAGACCATCTCTACTGTTTACAAATGATTCTATACGATACAACTGTCTGATATATTGAAGCGCTTTTGTATTAAACGCTTTACAATACCCGGTTTCAAATGCTTCAACAAATTCTCTTCGCACATGCATCATGCAGGTAAGCTGTAACAGTTCATGTTTTTTTACTGCATCATTGTAACTGGCATAGCAATCGGTCATTAAATAGCTGCCAACAGGTACCCCTGTTAGAAATTCCCGGGGTGCAGCTGCCCCTCTTGATTCTCTATAGTCAAACACTGTGACCGTCTGAGCTCCATTGACATATGTCCACATAAAGTTCGATTTGCCATTACACCTGATTCCTGTGTCATCAGAGTGAATACAATCACCGGACTTAACATTCTTGACAAGTTCGTCATAAATGCGCTTGAGCGGAACACAAATTTCAGCGACCCATCCACAAAGTGTTGATCGGGTAAACCAGATTCGTGATTCATGAAAAATCATTCGTTGTATTCTGTAAAGTGGAAGATGAAACTGGTATTTACTGAGTATCACAAAGAGTAATAAATCAGTTCCAGGCAGTATTCTCGGTAATGGAGAAATGAGCGGCATTTCTTTTGCAACAATTGCGTCTTTACATTTGTTGCAACCATATACTTTCTGTACATAAACATGTTTGACATATTTTGCAGGAATTCTTTCAATAACCGTACGTTTCTCTTCCCTGATTTGAACCATATCCCCACAACCGTTATGGCACTTTTTTTCCTGCTCAGAAAGATCAATAATATGCGTTTCTGTTTCTATTGATTCAGGTATCGCATTACGTCCGGGATGTTTCACCCTGCGTTTTTTTACAGTAGTTTCAACGTAGGTATCTTTTTGAACTGGTGCAACATTGGGGATAAGCTCTAAGAGCCCTTCAATGACAAGTTGATTATCATCAGCAACGATCTTCTTTTCCGAACTCTTTGCATACACACCATTTCTAAGCAGTGTATTCTGTTCTGTTAAAAAAAGGTTATCAAGGATGCTTGACCAAAGCAATTCACGTAGTTCTTCTGGATCTGATGGTAGATCGTTTTTGCTTTTATAATCAGTTAGTTTCACGATAGTAAATTTACATTATGCCACTTGACTAAACAACATAAAACGTGTCAATGTAAACTATTTATGCGGAAATTTTATAACGTTTTCTTCTGCGAGCACCGGCAAGATCTATGCCCTCAAGAATAAGCATAAGATCGCTAAATTCAATGGGCGTTTTTAAATCTGAATTCAGTAACGATGCGGTGTTAAAGCGTCCTTGTTCCAGTCGTTTACTCCAGATACAGAATCCGTTTCGATCCCAGAAAAGAATTTTAACCATGGTAAACCGTTTATTAAAAAAAGTAAACAGATGTCCATTCAATGGGTCTGCACCGATAAGCTGTTCAACACATCCACACAGTCCATCAAAGGACTTGCGCATATCGACAGCAGTAGTACTGGCATACACTTTAACCGTGTGTGGAAAACTGATCATTTAACGACACCTTTTGTTTGACTGTTGCATAGAGCAAATAAGGTCTGTCAAACCTGATGCTGAAAAAGAACCGTTGTAGGTTACCGTAGTTCCATCACGAAATGTTACAGTGAGTTCACTTGAGGAATTAATTGATCCGACATGTACAAATGATTCGCTATTTACTTGTTGGGGTTGAAATGGCTGAGCCACCGCAGCTTGCTTTGTCGATGGCGTAGATTGTAAACGTTTACGGTTCGAATAAAAAGACCAGGCTGAGAATCCCTGTTGCTTTGCATATTCTTTGACCGGTAAACCACTTGTTTCTTGCTGACGAATATGAAACATCCAGTCGTAAGTACACTGCTTGCCCATTATTGCTCCTATGTTGTAATTTATAACGTAGGAGTAATATGTTTTACCGGGTCTGAAAAAAATCGTGGGTTGGTCGAGCGTTTACT
>JAAZBG010000081.1 GCA_012513915.1 Fibrobacter sp. | reverse complement strand
ATATTTCTTAGCATACAATTAAGGCCTTTATTCATCGTTTCTTTCTTGATTAACCGTTAAATAAATAGTATTTTTGTGCAATTCTATTATGCTGGAATGCTTGTTTGAATGGTGTGTTTGGCTTACAGTCAGTGGTATATAAATTATCATATTCTTCTTTTGACCCTGTAGTTTAATGGGAGTCAAGAGGCGATAGCGTAGCATTCTCGAAAGGTTTATTTTTTTAACTCAATCTCCAAAACATATGTTGAAGAAACTGTTTTTTTTAGTTTTATTTGTTTCTGTATTTTCCCAGATAGTTTATTCACAAAATGTTAATCCGGCAAATGTCAATCTTGAGGCATTAAGCGATACACAAATCCAGAAAATACTTACGGAGATTAGACGACGAGGGCTATCCGAACAGGAAGCGATTAATCTGGCTACTGTTTATGGTTTATCGCGTTTACAAATTTGTGCTATACGACAAAGAATACTGGCAGTTGATTCAGCAGATTCTGCTTAGAAAAATACATTGAAGTTACCCTGGATTCTGAAAGACCTGATTGTTGGCAAAAAGAATCTACGAGCAACTCAAATTGAAGACCAACATGATCTGGTAACATTAAATGAGGATGATGAACAATTGTATATAGATTTTGGAGGAGTTCTTTCAGTTGACGTAGATGATGAATCAGGAGTTAGGACTATTGGGTCAGACATGGAAGAATCCCTGACCAGTGCCCCAATGGCCAACCGGGCAGTTGCGCTTCTGCAGGATTATATTATCCGTTATAAAACTAGCCAGGTTAACGAGAATTCAGGTGGTAATGATGGTAAGTTTTGGAAGGTGAGAAGAGCATGACTGCTTGTAGTTTTTAGTAATTTTACATTTAAGTCACAAGAGTTTTTTTGTTTGAATAATTGTACTCACTTGATAAATTTATAGATTTATTAATATAGATAGATGGATGTATTAAAGCTTATTGGGCGAGATAAAGAACTTTTTACTAAGGATATTAATTCTCATAGTGATTTGCTAGATAAGATAGTGTCAGAGTCTCGTTTTCTTGTCATCGGCGGTGCTGGTTCAATAGGACAGGCGGTAACCAAAGAAATTTTTAAACGCCATCCCCAAAAACTTCATGTGGTTGACATTAGTGAAAACAATTTGGTTGAGCTGGTAAGAGATATAAGAAGTACATTTGGGTACATTAAAGGAGACTTCCAAACGTTTGCCTTAGATTGCGGGTCACTTGAATACGATGCTTTCTGGAATGCCGATGGGAATTATGATTATGTACTTAACCTTTCGGCATTGAAACACGTCCGTAGCGAAAAGGATCCTTATACATTGATGAGAATGATTGATGTGAATATCTTCAACACAGAGAAAACGATTCGCCAATGTATCGACAAGGGGGTTAAAAAATATTTTTGTGTTTCGACCGACAAGGCCGCCAATCCGGCCAACATGATGGGTGCTTCCAAGCGGATTATGGAAATGTACCTGATGCAGTTAAGCGAGAAAATCAAAATATCCACTGCTCGTTTCGCCAATGTGGCTTTTTCCGATGGCTCATTATTGCATAGCTTTAACCAACGTATTCAAAAGCGACAACCCATTGTGGCTCCCAACGATGTGAAACGCTACTTTGTGATTCCCAAAGAATCAGGGGAACTTTGTTTGATGTCAACCATTTTTGGGGAGAACCGCGATATATTTTTCCCGAAATTTAGTGAAAGCTTGCACCTTATTACCTTTTCCGAAATAGCAATTCGTTACCTGAAAGCCATTGGTTTCGAACCATACTTGTGTAAAACAGAAGATGAAGCACGGGAAATGGCACAAACGATACCCGAAAAAGGACTATGGCCTTGCTTGTTTACGGCTAGCGATACCACTGGCGAAAAAGATTTCGAAGAATTTTTTACCGACAACGAACTATTGGATCTAAACCGCTTTCAAAACTTAGGAATCGTCAAAAATGAAGCAATTTTCGATTTGCAATTGATTGAGCATTTCACCAACACAATTCAGAACTTCAAACAAACAGGCAAATGGACCAAAGAACAACTGGTCGATCTGTTTTTCGAAATGATTCCCAACTTTGGATACATTGAAAAAGGAAAGTATCTGGATGAAAAAATGTAAACACACACGATTAAATAAAAATGGAATACAAAATACCTTTATTCAAATTAAACTTTGGAGAAGAAGAAATAGAGGCGGTTACTGGAACCATTCGTTCAAAATGGATTTCAACAGGTCCTAAATGCGAAGAACTGGAACAATTGTTTGTTGAAATGTTCGACGTGAATTACGCTATAAGCATGTCCAATTGTACTGATGCTTTACATATGGCTTGCCTCTTATGCGATTTAAAACCAGGAGATGAAGTACTCTGCCCTTCGTTAACATTTGCGGCTTCAGTAAATTGCATAAAATATGTGGGAGCAACGCCTGTTTTCTGCGACATTGAAAGTGTCGACCACATAAATATCGACCCTGTAGATCTGGAGCAAAAGATTACGTCGAAAACAAAGGCCATTATTGTTGTGCATATGGCTGGCTTTCCTGCAAAGATGGATGATATAATGGACATCGCTCGAAAGTATAATTTAAAAGTGATTGAAGATGCCTGTCATGGTCCGCTGTCTGAGTACAATGGAAAGAAATTAGGAACGATAGGAGATGTTGGGTGTTTCAGTTTTTTCTCCAATAAGAATATCAGCACAGGTGAAGGCGGTATGCTTATTACCAACAATGAGGATATGGCCAAAAAGGCACGCTTTCTGAGATCGCATGGTATGACCACCATGTCATACCAACGCGCAAGTGGCCATGCTACTACATACGATATTGTTGAATTGGGTTATAATTTCAGATTAGATGATATTCGGGCTTCCCTCGGAGTGGTCCAACTGAATAAATTACCTAATGATCTTGAAAAAAGAATAATGGTTAGGGAGGCGTATCTAAAACGGCTTTCTGAGTTGGAGAATATTATTATCCCTTTTGTATCGAATACAGAGTTTGTTTCGAATTACATTATGCCTGTTGTTTTGAAAAAAAATACTTCATCCAGCAAAAGGAACGAGGTTCGTGAGTATTTGCATTCAGCGGGTATTCAAACCAGTGTGCATTATCCACCTGTTCATAAATTTTCCATTTATTGTGATCTAAAGGCGAGTCTGCCAGTTACGGAGTATGTTGCCGATAATGAGATAACTTTACCCATGTATGCCTCGCTATCTGTAGAGGAGATTGAATTTATTGTATCGACATTAAAGCAGGCGTTGAATGAAATACAATAAATCGATTTTGATCTTTGGTGCTGGTCAGTTGCAACAATCTTTGATTGAAGGGTGCCGGCGGAAAGGATTGTTTGCGGTGGGTATTGATCCCAACCCAAATGCGGAATGCCGAAGTTCCTTGGATGCTTTTGAGGTAGTAGCTCCTGACGATTTTGAAAAGACGCTTGCCGTGGCTCAGAAATATAGTGTTGCAGGAGTTATTACGGCCGCAACCGACAAACCTTTGATTATGATGGCAAGGGTTTCCGAGAGACTGAACATCCCCTTCTTTTCTGTTGAGACGGCTGAAGTTTCAACAGATAAATTTTTGATGAAACAGAAGTTTATGGAAGCTGGCTTGCCTTGTGCAAAGGGTTATCTTATAGCAGATGCGGATGAATTATGTGGATTGGATTTAACGTTTCCGATTATTGTAAAACCAAGAGATAACTCAGGCAGTCGTGGAGTTGTGTTTTGTGAGAGTATCAAGTCTGCTACCAGAGCTGTTGAGGAAGCCTTGATGTATACAAAGAAGTGTAATGTTTTAGTAGAAGAGTTTATTGAAGGTTTAGAATACAGTATTGAAGGAATACATTACGATGGCGAACATCATGTTATTCAATTTACAGAAAAAACGACTACCGACTTTCCTTATAATGTTGAGATAGCTCACATTCAGCCAGCCGATATCTCAATCAAACAACAAAATGAAATTAGGGAACTTATTTCAAAAATCGCACAAAAACTGGGCTTTGACAATTGCGCCTCTCATACAGAGATAAAAATTAACTCAAAAGGGATTTACATCATTGAAACGAGCCCAAGATTAGGAGGGGACTTCATTTCTTCAACATTGGTGCCACTTTCAACCGGTATAAATATGGAAAATATACTGATTGATTTATCCACTAACAATATTCAGGGCAAATTAAGTATAACTCCATTTTTAAATAGATACGCTGGTATTAGATATTTTTCATTAACACCAGGAAGGCTTAAAACTCTGGGAAAATTAGATATATCACATCAATCTCCAGACATCGTAAAATATCATTTATTCATTAAGCCAGGAGATATTGTAAAACAGATTAAAAGCAGTATTGACAGATATGGATATGCTATAATAAGTACAGAGAATAAAGAAAAAATGCAAAAGATTTTTGATGTACTATCCGAGTTTGAAAGCAAATGTGAAATATTGGAAAAATAATTCTATGAAAACTATTGTAATATTTGGTGCAACTGGTGCAGTTGGAGCTTACACAACGTTACATTTATTAGAAAAAGGTTATAAGGTTGTTGCTGTTGGGAAAAGAACAGATGATAATGGTTTTTTTAATGAGCTAGGATGTGAGTATATTTCAGTAGACATATGTAATAAAAATGAATTCAACAACCTCCCCAATGATAATATTTGGGGAATAATAGATTTAGCTGGATGCCTACCGGCAAACATGGAGGGTTATACACCACAAAAGTATATAGATATAAACATTTCAGGTACTCTTAATATTCTTGAATATGCAGTAGAGGTGAATTCAAAAGTATTAATTTATTCAACTTCTTTTTCAGATGTTTCTCATTTATGGAATCAATTGGAACCTATTGGATCAGATGTATTAACTAGTTTCCCTCTTAATAATGATCATTCAATATATAGTATTACAAAAAATGCAGGAGCAGATTTTGTTCGCCATTATTCTTACAAATACAATTTCAAACACTTTATTTTAAGATTTCCCAATATTTATCTATATCATCCAAACACATATTACTTTGTAAATGGCAAACGAAAAAGGAAAGGGCTTTTTAATATAATAGATCAAGCATCAAATGGCGAAGATATCGAGTTATGGGGATCACCAAATGTAGTAAGAGATATGGTATATGTAAAAGATTGTTGTCAAATTATTGAAAAATGTATTTGCAGTAATTATTCGGGTACATATAATGTTGGAACTGGTGTTGGAACAACAAGAGAAGATCAAATAAAAGGAATTATTGAAGTGTTTTCTACAAAAAAAGGAAAATCAAAAATTGTATATAAAACAGACAAGCCTAATTCACCTCAATATGTTATGGACATTTCTAAGACAAAAGAATACTTAGGTTATTTGCCAGAATATTACTACTATAAATCATTACAAGATCTCAAAAAAGAAATGGAAATTAATAGATTCGAAAAACTATGGGGAAAACCAGAAGATTATAACTTATAAATATTAGCACTGTTTTTCATGAAAGTACTTTGGATCAGTAAATTCTCTAATCCATGGGTTAGAGAAAGTTTAAATTTACAGGTGAATATTTTTGAGGTTCTTGCTAGAAAATTGTTAAAAAAGCCAAAAAAGCAATGGATTGACCATGCTCCATGGATTACAAATGGCATCAAAGAATTTGAAAAATTCGATAACATTGAATTACATGTGGTTTCGCCCCATTATGGGATAAGTAATAAAACTGAAACGTTTGAATTAAATGGAATAAATTATCATTTTTTTAAGCCAGACGACGATTCGGTATTGAAAAAAGTAAAAGAATATTTTTACAAAAGCATTGAAAGTAAATATAGTGGGAATCGCAAAGTTATAAAATCTATAGTAAAAAGTATTAATCCCAATATCATACACATGTACGGAGCAGAAAATCCTATTTATGCAATTTCTGCATTAGACATTGACACCAATAAATATCCTTTCTTTGTTTCGTTACAAACATTAATGAGCAATCCTGAATTTGAAGAAAAATATCGAATTAATCATGAAGAATACGTATTTCGATCTAATCTTGAAAAGAGTATATTAAAGCGAGTTAAGTATATTGGTTCAACGATTCAGGAATTCAAGGATATAGTCTGGTCTGATATCAATTCTAAAGCAATATTCTTAAATACAACTCTTGCTGTAGAACAAAATATTGTGAAAATTGAATGTGAAAAGAAATACGATTTTGTTTTTTTTGCTGCATCCATTGCAAAGAATGCTGATGTTGCTATAGAAGCTTTTGCCCTGGCATGTAAAAAACATCCGGATATAACTCTTAACATAATAGGTGGCACCCCCGAACCTTTTACAGGAAATTTAAAATTACGAATCAAAGAATTAGGTGTCGAAAAGAATGTGTTTTTTAGTGGTAAGCTACCTGAGCACAAAGATGTGTTGGAACAAATACAGTATTCGAGATTTGCACTGTTGCCATTAAAGGTTGATTTTATTTCAGGTACAATCCGTGAAGCCATTTATGCTGGACTTCCGGTCATAACCATGAAAACACACGGGACACCCTTGTTAAATGAAAAGCGGAGAAGCGTATTGATTTCTGAACAAAATGACATACAAGGGATGGCCGATAATATGTGCAAGTTGATAGAATCACCGGCTTTGGTCCAGGAGCTCACCGTGAATTCCTTAATTACCTTGAGGGAAAGATACAGTAATACAAGGTCGATGAGACAATTGACCGAAGTCTATAGAGCCATTATAGCACATCATACCAACCAAACTCCCATCCCATCTTATATGGGAGCCCAGAATCCAAATATTTCAAATGAAGAACAGAATTAGGAACATTAGCATAGAGGCTGGAGCTTCAATTCTTCAGGCACTTCAGAAAATGGACAAGGAAGGTGTAAAATCTTTGTTAGCCTTCAAAAATGAAACCTTCCTTGGTCTAATTACCATCGGTGATATACAGAGGGCGATAATCAGAAATGTGGATATAAGCACAGGCATAACGACCATTATCGAAAAGAATAAAATCTATGCCAGTGTCGATGATGATTTAGAGACGATTAAGAACCGAATGTATCGACTTAAGGCAGAATGTATGCCGGTCGTTTCTGCTCAGGGTGAATTGGTAGATATTTATTTTTGGAAAGACTTGATGGCCATTAAGCAGGTTCAGAAAAGAGAAAAAATCAATATGCCAGTGGTTATAATGGCGGGGGGGTTAGGTACACGTTTAAAGCCACTAACTAATATTATTCCAAAACCGCTTATTCCGCTTAATGACAAAACCATATTGGAGTTGATTATGGATCAATTTCAGGAAATTGGTTGTGATTATTTTTACATATCAGTGAATTATAAATATGAATTACTGAAATACTACATCGAGAATTTAGATACTAAATATAATGTGGAATTTTTTAAAGAAGAAAAGCCTTTGGGAACGATCGGAAGCGTTTCCTTATTAAAGGAAAAGCTTACAACTCCCTTTTTTGTTTCTAACTGCGACATTATTATCGATCAGGACTACCGTGATGTCTATGATTATCATGTGGAGAACAACAATCAAATTACTATTGTAGCTGCCCTTAAATCATATAAGATTCCCTATGGAGTGCTTGAAACCGGAGAGAATGGTTCTCTAATTAGCATGTCAGAAAAGCCCGAGCTAACATATTTGGCGAACACCGGAATTTACATCCTAAACCCTGAATTGATTGACGATATTCCCAAAAACCATTTTTTCCATATTACTGACCTTATTGAGCAAACGAAGAATAGAGGTGGTAAAGTTGGTTGCTTTCCTGTGAGTGAAAAATCATGGACCGATATTGGAGATTGGAATGAATATCTGAAGTATATTAATTTGAAATAGTGCCACATCTGTCATTAGGAAATAGAAGAATTGCAAAGAACACCTTTGCGTTGTACACCCGCATGGGGGTTACGATGGTTATCTCATTTTTTACAACTCGCATTACTCTTCAGGTATTGGGTGTTGAAGACTATGGATTAAATAATTTGGTGTCGAGCGTAGTTTCTATGTTTGGTTTTATTAATGCTTCAATGGGGACGGCTGTTCAAAGGTTTTTCTCGATTGAAATTGGTAAGAATAGAATAGATAGTCTTTCCAAAATATTTGGTTCTGGATTTTATCTTCATGTTATAGTGGCAATTATTACCTTCATTATTGCTGAAATATTTGCTGTGTTTTTTCTTTCAAAATTGAACATTCCGTCCGAGCGACTGTTTGCAGCTCACGTAGTTTTTCAGATTTCAGCGTTTTCTTTGGTCGTAAACATTCTTAATGTACCATTTCTAGCATTGTTAAGAGCTCGGGAAGAGTTCTCAAAAGTTGCCATATTAGATGTGGTACAGGCCCTTATGCGATTAGGAGTGCTGTTCCTTTT
>JAAZBG010000080.1 GCA_012513915.1 Fibrobacter sp. | reverse complement strand
GCAAAACGATTATTACCCGTTTGGCATGCGCCACCCCAATGCCCAGATGATTGTATCAAACAACAGGTTCCGTTACAATGGTAATGAGGAACAACAAATCGGAGGATTGGATGTGTTGGATTACGGATTCCGTATGTACGACCCAGCCATAGCACGTTGGCATGTGGTTGACCCGTTGGCGGAGAAAAGATTGTGGTTGACACCATACAATTATTGTAGCAACAATCCGATTACTCGAATTGACCCGACTGGAGCCTTATGTGGCTGGATAGAGGATGCTGAAACAGGAGAGTTGAGATGGGATGATAAAGTAAATAGTCAAGCTGATTTTGATAAAAGCGGATATGACAAAGGCAAATTCAAATATGCCGGTCAGGAATTACAAAGAGCTTATTCGTTAGGCTCAACAGCTGGTTTGTATACTCAATATTATGGTGCTGACGGTAACACGGCTATTTATGATTATCCAATGTGGGTATATCAGGGTGAGCAGCATATTGGATTAACAGAAGGCAGTAATGCTACAATCCAGGTTATGATAGATAATATGAATGCTGCTTTTGGTTATGCCGGGAAGGCTGAAAAACCTATTAATAGTGATTCCGACCCATGGTGTGGTGTTTTCGTTTATGATTGTTTGACAAGTGCAGGACAATCTGTAAACCAAAAACCAAAGACTTGGCAAACTCCTGCATTAAATACTTTTTATAGCAATAATTGGGCGGAAGGAACTGTTGTTTCAAGTCCAACTTATGGAGCAATTGCAGTTATGAGTTACGGACACGTTGCTATGGTAGTTGGTTATAATGACAAACATGTCTGGATTTTAGGAGGGAATCAACCCCGAAATGGGGCTGCAGTCAGAGATGGTGTAGAAGTTAATATTACAAGATATAGCAGGTCGTTGGTGAGTAAATATGTTATACCAGCTGGATACAACGCGCCACCTTTAGGATTTTTTAAATAATATTTAAATGTATTTGAAATTGAAGTTTTTAGCAATTACATTGCCCTTTCTTTTTGCTTCATGTGAAAGGAAGGTTGGCAGCAATGTTAGAGAACATAACAAGACATATTGCTTGGCTGTTGGTGTTGGTATGGAAGAAAAAGCAAAGCAACAAGAGTCTAGGCAAACACAGTTCTATATAAAAGACGAAAAGCAATATTCAGAAACTTTTATAGCTGAATTTAAAGCAAAACATAGAATTTATGAAACTGTAGAGTTAATTTACGATACAATTGTAATAAATTGCGACAGAGAAAATTTCATTCTAATCCCAACCGATTTGCCTCTTGAAAGACTTGTAATATATGAAGAAAGAGCGGAAGGGATAAAGTACCGACTGACGGTCAAGCGGGTAAACTATTCTACAATAGAATATAATTATTTTGAAACAGTTAATGGAAAAAAGAAGAATGAGAAGCAGGGATTAGCAGACCTAGAACCTGTTTTTTATTTTGGGGCAGAAGGAACTTTTGAAGATGAGGGCGGAAATGTATATGGGATGAATGAGTATGTAGATTCTTCTATAATCGAATGTCAAATATTGATTTATATTGGAGTTGGGAATATTAATAAAACTTTTCTAAAACATCATTGTGAGTCAGGAACAAACATGTTTGAAACCCCTTTATTGACGATTATAAAATAATCAATTATTCCCGATGATTGCGGTGTGGTATGGGGTAGACCCGCAGGATGACAGATATTTATCTATCTCTCCGTATGCTTATACAGCTAACAATCCAATCCTATTTAAAGACCCTAATGGTGAAGAAATTTGGATTTACTATCAGGATGCTGATGGTAATGAGCAGAAGATGCAGTACACTTCTGGAATGAAATATGAAGGGGATAATCAGTTTGTCGGCAGTGTTGTATCGAACTTAAATAAAATGGCAAGCACAGAATTAGGTAGCCAGTTACTAAACCCTCTGATTTCTTCTGAAAATACCTTTGACTTTACGAACACCTTTTATGAGGATCAAAATGGAAATGATGTTAAGGATGTGTTACGCTTTGATGAGTATGAAGGCGGTGGTGGGCGTATAGATGCAGGAGCTTTGTTAGCAGGTATGGATGCTTCTCAAGCACTGGGATCGACAGCCCATGAACTTTTTCATGGTTATCAAACAGAAAATGGCCAAGGCGGTGGTTCTATAATGAATGAGGTGGAAGCATATATGTTTGAGTATTCATTGCAGAATGAGTATGAATTTAAAAGTGAAAATTTTGCATTTGGTAGCACGATTCCACTCGGCAGAAATAATGAGGCAGGGAAACTTTGGGAACAATCATTCAATAACCTTTATACAAGCGATAAGTTCTCAACACCTGATTTTGTTAATGCTGTAAAGTCCTTTAAAGCGGGTTCGTTAAAAAATGGCACTGGTTTATATAGCAATCATTCTTTACAAAGAGCAAACCAGAAAAAATCAATGATTGCTAGATTTTATCCATTGATAAGATAAGTTATGAAGATATCTATTATACTGACAGTTTGTATTTGTTTGACAATGAGTTGTTCAGCTCAAACGGGAGAAGCCGTGATTAAATATAAACCTACAAATATCAAGCTTTATGAACCTGGTTTAGATCAGGCCTTAAAGGGCAAAGGGGTTGTCAGATTGACTTTTGATAATGAAGATAATTTAAATGTAACTGAATCTGAGTTTGTTTACTTAACTGTTTTTGATTCCCTTACTAATGAAAATTATTTTGAATACAGGATAGGTCGAAAATTAAACGAGAACAATGAACGGATCGAGTTTTATACAACCAAACTGGACTCAGTGTTTAAAAATATGGAATATAAAATAGTAAATGAGAATTACAAAAATTTTATTCCAAGAGCAGATTTCCCCTTTGTTTTTAAAGTGTACCCATTAGCAGATAAAGAATAAGCAAAGAAGCCCGGCAGTGTTCGGGCTTTTTTCGTTTACAGTGCAGCAATATTAAGCTTACCGTCAATTAGGTCTTTCATGCGTTTTTTGGTAAGCATGGAGTTAATAATCTTTACAAGAGCGTTTTTCTCGTCTTCATCCAGTTGGCTAATAAGTGCCAGTTGTTCGTTTAGTTCGTGGTTCTGAATCTCAACCACGCTGTTTTGGTTGTCGTTTAAAAGTTGGTCTGCGTGAATTTTATAGTTTCACTAATAGTAAT
>JAAZBG010000008.1 GCA_012513915.1 Fibrobacter sp. | reverse complement strand
TATAGAAAGGTTGGGATATATCAGCCACTTCAGGGCTTCCGCTGTGTTATCCTGGCTCTGTCACCATCCGGAAGTGCTGGGGATGAGCCGTCCTACGCCCTGCTCTGCCTGGAAGGAGAGGCCATCAAAACAAAAAAGACCTGAGGCTTTGATTTAAAGGGTAGCGTTTGACTGGGAGGGATGGCCATGCTATCATCCGATAAGCCATCGTTTTTACATTGATAGCAGGGGAACAGATCAGAATAGGGGTAGGGTGTGATGCTGAAGCCGGGCATTTACGAACAGGTCGTTAATGCGGAAATACGGGATGAATTATCCCGTTTTTCCAAAGAACTTCAAAGCCTTGCCGCCATTGATGAAGCGGAAGCGTCTAAGATACTTGCCCAGTACCTTCAGACGATTGTTCTGCGTGGGCTTGATTATGCCCAGATAACTAAGACACACGTCTCCTTTGTTCGAAAAAAACAAAATTTGCATCAAATCTCATCAAACTTGAACTTATGTGCACATATCGAACACTCCACATACGTTCCATAGATGCCGACCATTGCCATGAGTTTGCCTCCGCACCTGGAGCATTTTTTTATAGCATAATCAAAGTATTCTTCAAGCAAGTCATAGCTGACATAACTTGATTCATTACAAGCTGGATACCCAGTACAACCGATGAAGAACTTTCCTTTTTTGCTCCTTATTAGTCTTCTATGCTCATAACATTTTGGACACTCCATGTTTGCTACGAAAGAACGGAATGAACTCAAGGCATCTCGCTCATCCAATGAACTATCTGTATTGTAATCCGTCGTATTTTTCATATCGAGAAAGTTGTGCAGAATCATTCCGGTTTTCCTTCCAGAAAACCGGAAGATTGGCCTAATGCGTGTAGGAACAACTATTTTTTCAGCAATAAAATCATCGTTTGTTGGAGGCAACCCAAACCAGGAGATTATGCGGTCAATAATTGTTGCCCCAATGCTAATATACGGGTTTTGAACAAAAAATGGGTGCATTTTTGGATGCAGACCGCATATGCTCTTTGCCCTAATAATTATCCTGACACCTCTTTGTTTGGCAGAATGCAAGATATCAGCAAACACATTCTGCTCCTTCTGATTCCATGTAATTTCGTCGGGCAAGTCAATACTGATATCCTTAGTAGCATTTCGGATATCATGTGAAAAGGATTCCAAAGCGTCATTCGGACTATACTGAGATAAACATTGCGCCATCATATTATCATCGCCTGTTGTCTGAGGATTTTTTGGTTCGCTTCTGTAGTCGACAACCTTGTCCAGCAATTTCTTTAGTAGCAGTGTATTGTTAAGCTTTTTCTGCATATAGTCATTATTTGTGACAATGATAAACTTCCCTTTTGCCCTTGTCATAGCAACATTAAATAACCGATTTGCTTGGTCATGCTTCCTGGAGGTCAACAACATGCCGGGATAGGGCATCAGATAACAGTCCACGGCATCAAAAATGATGACGTCCTTCTCCGAACCTTGGAACTGATGGACTGTGGAACACGAGATGCTTTTATGAGAGGGATCGGCCTCCTCGGCATCTCTTGCCATTGCATGCAATAACCGCGCTTGTGCCTTGTACGGCGTTATGATACCTACTTCATGACTTTTTGCAGCTTGTAATGCTATGGAGAATGAACAGAAAGCGCTGAGGAGATTGAAACGGGAGCTGTCTTTTGTCTTGAGGCAAACAGACATTGAGCCCGTCAAGTCAAAAAGACTCAATACTTGGTCGGGCATCGGTAAAGAGGCAGAGATGACACTGCGGGCCTCATAAAGGTGTTCCGCAGATTTCAAAGCTTTTCCATGAGAGTGCTGAACAATTTGTGTAAACCTCTGTG
>JAAZBG010000079.1 GCA_012513915.1 Fibrobacter sp. | reverse complement strand
AGCTACCGGTATGCTTAATCCGGTAAGAAGCGAAACCCAGGTTGTGCTGACATTCTGGTTGTTGATAGTTACCGGATCATCCAGAACGATAATATAGTCAACGTTAAAAATTTCTGTCAGGTTTTTTACACTGGATTTTATACTGGCATCAGGATCAGATGCAATAACCTGTTTATCATATACTGCTACATTTAGCTTTATACCCTCATTTTGATATGCCTGTGCAATCTTTGCAGATTTTGATGAGTATATAATCCCGATATTTTTAGGTTTCTTCCCGGTTAGCTGATTGACAGACGTGATATACTGCCCAAGCGTAATATCACTATTGATAACACAACCGTTTGAAAATCCACCCAAATCGCTCTCTGTAAATTCACTTTCAAGTAAAATTGATGAAATCTGATTCAGTTCAGGATATTTCGATTGAAGTTTCTTCCACATTTTAATCATGTCCACGCCTGATACGATGACTATTTTGGGAGAACTGTTGTCTATACTATTTTTGATTTCCGATTCATTTTTTGATACAAGCGATACAATTTTAACGGATTTGCTTAATTCCGACTTGATACCCATTTCAGTTTTTTTATATCTGGGTCCATTAGGATGAAGATAAAGAACACTGTTGGACTGACTGAAAAGCGAACATGCCAGTATCGATATAAACAAGAAAAATTTATGCATACCTATAGTCCCTATAGTTGTAATTTCATTAGGTTTAACCTCAGATAATCTATAAACACGACAAAACATGTATAAATATACCTTTTTTTTGAGTAGACATTATATAAATAGATAAGTTTTTATTGTTATTAAGGAAATTATCTTGCCCTATTTTATATTACAGCCTATAATATTTACAGTGGGGTATGTTTTTTAGATTTTTCATCTGCTAATAAAAGGGTAATTATGGCCGCTATCAGTTATGCAACGAAGGAGATTAACGCTAAAATTGTTTATTATGGTCCTGGAATGAGTGGTAAAACCACAAATCTTAGGGTCATCTATGAACATGTTCCAGTCAATTTAAAAAGTAATATGATTTCTCTTTCTACCGAAGGTGAAAGGACACTGTTCTTCGATTTTCTCCCTTTGGATCTTGGTAAAATTAAGAGTTTTAAAATAAAATTGCAGCTCTATACAGTTCCCGGCCAGGTTTATTACAATGCAACCAGAAAACTGGTACTTAGAGGTGTGGATGGAATCGTGTTTGTTGCAGATAGTGCTCCTGAAAAAATGCCGGAAAATATTTCCAGTCTTCAAAATCTTTACGACAACTTAAGTGAATACCGCTACATAATTGAAGATATTCCAACGATTTTTCAATATAACAAACGTGACCATCAAAACGCAGTTCCCATTGAAGAGTTGAATCACTACCTGAACCAACGAAACCTTTTGTGGAATGAAGCTATCGCGAGTCAGGGTACTGGTGTATTCGATTCTCTTAAAACAATCGGCAAACTTGTTGTAGATCAATTTAATAGAAAATATATCCAACCAGCAGCCGCTCGACAAGGATACACTAACTACAGATCACAACAGTGAATGGAAACATATTGAAAGGTAGTATATGGAACGTTTGAGAGGGCTTAATTTTGGTGGATGGTTTAGTCAGATTGACGCAATTAAAGAGAAGAATCCTGAAAAATTCCCGGGTATCGACACCCATATGGAAACATTTGTAGGTGAATATGACTTTAAACAGCAAAGAACGTGGGGATTTAATCACATCCGCATACCAATTGACTCCTACCTGTTTTTTGATGAAAATGAAAAACCACTGGAATCGAGATTTAAGAACCTCGACAATGCTGTTAAATGGGCTGGCAGCTCCGGCCTCAGTCTCATTATAGATCTTCATGAATGTCCTGGACATGATTTTGCAGAAGCTGCCAACATTGCGGTTCAGAAACTATTTATAGATCCCCAATACCTGAAGAAAACACAAATTATATGGTCGTATATTGCTGAGCGTTACGGTAGCGAAAAGCATATCTTTTTTGAGGTTCTAAATGAGCCCGTTGCTCCAACGGCACAACAATGGAATGACATTAAAGATCAGCTCTGCAAAACGATTCGAAAATATGCACCTGCAAGACCAATCATCGTGGGATCAAACATGTGGAACTGGCCATCCACGTACAAAGACCTTACTCCGGTGCAAAGCGATAATGTGATGTATAGTTTTCATTTTTATGAACCGATTCTTTTTACACATCAGTTTGCACCCTGGATGAAAGAAGTTGAAGTACAGGTAAAAAGAGCGTATCCGGGAGATTTCGGAAATGGTCTTACAAGAAAATATGGGTACCGGGAATCTGCAGGAATTTGGAACAGGGATCGTTTTCTAAAAGAAATCACCCCTGTTGCAGAATTCGGTAACAAGTATAATGTCCCGCTTATTTGTGATGAATTTGGTGTTTATGCACCTGTTCCCCTGCAAAGTCAGAAACTCTGGTTAAGTGATCTTCTGTCGGTTTTAATGGAGTTAAATATCAGTTATTCATACTG
Source organism: Fibrobacter sp. (assembly GCA_012513915.1). Taxonomy (GTDB): domain Bacteria; phylum Fibrobacterota; class Chitinivibrionia; order Chitinivibrionales; family Chitinispirillaceae; genus JAAZBG01. Next base: position 162 of record JAAZBG010000079.1, on the reverse strand, counting down.
GAATTATAAAAATCTCGACTTTGGTATAATCTCAACGGGTGAGAAATTACATGAGATATTACCACAATATGATAATCCTGATAGAATTAATTGTGATGTGCTGTCGATTCTTAAGGCACATTAAAGTACATCTGCTGCAACAATTGATTTTAACCAGTCTGT
>JAAZBG010000078.1 GCA_012513915.1 Fibrobacter sp. | reverse complement strand
TACGTTTTTCAAGGAATTTCCTGTTGGATTCTATTTTTTGGGTGAGCGTATTTATTTTGGTCTGGTAATAGAGTTTTTCTGCACTACTTAAAATAACCTTCACATTCTGCGAGGCGATTTTTACCTTGAATTTTCTTCCTAAAAGCCATTTTTCAAAGAACCACAGTTTCTTGGGTGTTTCGAGACGTGTAATAAGCTGCATGTAATCGTTTGAAGATAACCGTTGATTGATAATCAGGGCATTATCAGAAATGTTGTCGTAATGTCGTTGTTCATTTTGGAGATCTATGAGCTGAGATTCAAGAATGGATGTTTCAACTTCCATCTCCTGAATCATTTTCATCTGTTTCTGAAGATCGGCAATTCTTAAACTGGTGTTCGACTTGATCGACTCTTCTTTCCGCTCAAGAAAATGTGTCAGTTTTTCATCCCGATCAGATTCAAAGAAACGCTCGACATTTATTTGTCTACCCAGAGTTGCAGCCACAAATGAGAGTTTTTCTTCACTCAGTTTTTCGAAGATATTATCGATGGCTGTATTGTTATTTGAAACAACGGCACAGTTTTTACCACGATAAATAATATTGGCAATCAGATTAAGAATCGTTTGAGTCTTGCCCGTACCTGGAGGACCTTCAATAATTGAAATGTTGTTTTTCAACGCTTTATCAATAGCTCTGATCTGGCTCTGATTAAAATCAAATGGAACAAGCAGCAGCTCATTATCAAAAACAGGAGTACACTCTCCCTTTAAATAGTTGAGCAGAACTGCATCATCTGAAGGGGTAATGCGTTTGTAGTTTTGTGAGAGGAAATACAATGGGCTTTTTTCTTCGGCGATCCTTCCGGCATAATCGGCAAGCAAAGTGTAGTATTTCAGGATGTTTTTATGCCTGTTACTTTTTAGTGTAACGTTACGAGTGAAAATCGTACCTTTTCCGACATGTACCCGGTAATATCCCTTTTCAAATAGTTCAAGTTTGGATGTTTTAACTATCGCACCATCAACATAAACATCCTGTTTCTCGATAGATATATTTTTGACTTTGTTAAAAAATTGAACGCTGTCCTTTTTATAGAAGAAATGTTTACTCGTCCCGTTGAAACAGATGTTATATCCGGTAAATTTACCGTAAAAGTATGCGGTGAACACAGAAGAAATGGATTTGTTTCCATCTATCCATTTGTGTTCCTTTTTATTGTAAAGCAGAACTACAGTATTCTCTTTGTTCAGGTTTACTTTTTGACCCATTATCTGTTATTGGCCTCATTTAGTAAAATAGAATGTATAGGCGCTGATTGAGGTGTGCTACTGTGAGGAAACAGAATCTTTCGTCATCCTCTCAATAGTCCTGACTGCCGAACCCTCATAATGATTATTTATGTAGACAAATAACCTTTTTCCTTTGCCACTTATATCTTTCGCCATCGTTACTATTTCCGGCAGGTCATTTTTCTCATCAACAATTGTATCCCACCTGTTCCCAGTTTTCTTCTCGATTTCAGCCCGATCCCCACCAGGCAACCTGACGAGGACCGTATCGGAGAGCTGTTCACCGAACTTCTCGTAGACTTTATAGCTAAGCGGCATGTATAATTTTTCGGAAAACACATGAGAAACGTTATACTCTTTCAGAAGTGAGAAATATTCTGCATGCAGATATTCAATGGTTCCATAAATTGTAATCAATGGATACTTCATGTATTACTTTTGTCAGAGTAATTATAAAATAAGTTTGGTACCTTCAGATAACAGGTGTATCTTCCATTATTGAGAATGAACCGGGCAACCACCTCTTTCCAGGGTTTTAACTATCAATCCTGTACCGTATTCGTTATTTTTATTTCAATGGGAAATTGTCTATATTCATTAATATCGTTCTTTTTGCTTATAACGGGTAAACAAACACATCAGGAAGCACCTGAATACCTGCCTGATTAACGGTTGCGAACAGGAAACAATCATGAATGGTAACGATTTCAAAGCCTTCGTCTCTTCCACCTTTGTGGATTTGAAAGACCATCGTGCTCACGTCATTTCGGCCTTGCGTAAAGCCGGGATCTTTGTCGATCCGATGGAGGACTGGACTGCATCGAGTGAAGAACCGAAGAAATTCGGTACTAAACGGTTGGAGGGATGCGATCTTTGCATCCTGCTGGTTGCGTTCCGAAGAGGGCATGTCCCCGAAGGAGAGCAGAAAAGCATTACTCAAATGGAGTATAATGCCGCGAAAGAGAAGGGTATTGATGTCCTTGTCTATATGCTTGATGAGGATGCTCCGTGGCCCCGCAAATTTGATGAACTTGATAAAGACCCGCAGATGCGTCCCTGGAGAGAAACATTATTGGAACACCGTGGAGTAACGTTATTCGATCTTAAACCGGATTCCATTGATATTGGTCCCGCGCTTTTCCGATGGAAAAATGAGAAAAGCGGGAGTACAGGACATGATGTCACCTTGGCTGAAACCTACCTCACAACCCTTTTAGATGAATTCAAATCAATTGAAGTCCGGGGGGTTAAAGTCTCTGATGCACAAGCACACCGGTTGGATATCGAGAAACTCTATACGCCGTTGCATATCACCGGAAGTATCGATGATCTTAATGATGTAACCGGCAGCAAGCTTGCGCACAGACGGCAAACCGGAGACAAGGTATCGCTTGATAAGGTGCTGAAACATCGCGCCGCGGTTATAATCGGAGATCCGGGAGCGGGTAAAAGCACCTTCCTCAAACGTATTGTGACAATACTCTGCCGTACCTGGCTGGGTCACGATCCCGGTAACAGCAGTACCAGACTCGGGCTTTCACCTGCTCCTTTTCCGGTATTTGTCCGATTATTCGATCTTGCAAGTCACATAAGACAGTGCCGTGAAAGTGGGGAGAAAGGTTGTCCTTCAGGTGAGGACAATCCGGCATGGGTGTTTCATTATCTCGGTTCATTGAGTACTGATCGCCGCTGGGGATTAACTCGTGAGTGGTTTGAGCGGCAGTGTGATACCGAAGAGGGTATCGCAATCCTGCTTGATGGTCTTGACGAAACCCCCGATAAACTGAGTCGGAACAACATTATAAAACTTGTCAATAAACTGAAAAATGATCGTCCTTGTTGCAGATTAGTGGTCACCAGCCGCCCGGTGGCATTTGAGGAGAGCGTACCGCTGCGCGGTTTTTATCGTTGTGACATCGCCTCGCTTGATGATGAGGGAGTGAATACGTTTATCAGGCAGTGGTGTGATGCACTTTATTTCGACACACCTGAAATTGCAAAGAAACATTTCGAGGAGTTGCGGCATGAGGTGTTTGCCCGGGCCGCAATCCGCCGCATGGCGGCCAACCCGGTTATGCTAACTGCACTGGCGGTGGTTCACTGGAACAATAAGCGGCTTCCGGAGCAACGTGCCGAGCTTTACGAGTCGGTTATCGGTTGGTTGCTCGATTCAAGAGATATGAAGCGTCCCGGACGTATCGGTCGTGATGAGTGTCGCGAACACCTGCAGATGATCGCCCTTTCCATGCAGTCGTGGAAGGGGGGCAGGCAGCAGTCGCTTGAGCGAGGGGAGATGATTGATCTTTTAGCTAAGGAGATGAGCGCGCCCGATGAGAAAAAGCGGCGATCAATGGCTGAAAAATTCATTGAACATGAGGAACTTGATAGTGGCATTATACGGGCGTCGGGTAACCGGGTTGAGTTCTGGCATCTCACGTTCCTCGAATATCTTGCTGCCCGGGAACTTGCCGGGATAGGGGATGAAAGTCAAAGGAAGGTATTGCTTAAAAAAGAAATCATCGACGATCCGAACTGGCGCGAAACCTTACTGCTTTTTATCGGAGTTTTGTGGTCGCAGGGAAGAAAAAAGGTTGAAGGTTTTTTCGGAGCAATGCTCGATAACATCGAGAAACCCTGCGGTGATGAAGAAAATGCTCTCACCCGGGAAGCGAGATGTTTTGGACTTATGGGAGCGATGTTGCGCGATCTGCAACCGTATGATTATCATATCGGGGATAATCG
>JAAZBG010000007.1 GCA_012513915.1 Fibrobacter sp. | reverse complement strand
TGGAATTGCATGTTTTGCAAAATCATAAAGGTATACTTTGCAAATGGAATCCTGAATCTCCCTTGCGATTTTGAAATTTCTGTTTTGTAAAAAATTTTTAACCACTTCCGGCATCCCACCAATGAAATAGTATTCTTTTAGCCTTTGTATCAATGCCTCATGGAAAGCTATCGGAATTTGATTAAACGAATTCAAAGATTCAAGATAGTTAATGTATGCAGTATCGCCGCATGCGTCAAGATATTCTCTGAAACTCATTGGATAAAGCGTTAAAATGGATACTTTACCAACAGGAAATGATCTGGGTTGTGTCAGCTTAACTCCGAGCAAAGATCCTGCAGCAACTATGTGGTATTGAGGAGCGTCTTCACAGAAATATTTTAAGGCATTAAGAGCGTTGTTTGAGAATTGGATTTCATCGAAAAAAATAAGGTCCGAATCAGCGTTTATTGATGTTTTTCTGAAAAGAGAGAGGGATTCAATAATTCTTGATGGGTTAAGGTCCATCTCAAAAAAACTGTGCAACAGAGGCTCTGTCTCAAAATTAAAATAGTGAAGATTGGTGTAGTGTGTTTTACCGAGCTCTTTGAGTATATATGTTTTTCCTGTCTGCCGTGCCCCCTGAAGTAACAGTGGTTTGCGGTCAGTACTTTGTTTCCAGGATAAAAGGTTACTTAAAATTTCTCGTTTCATATAATGGAATATACAATACTTTTTCCTATTCCACAACATTCGTTCGAAAAGTGTGACAATAATCACACTTTCGAACGAATGTTGTGGAAGCAATCACTTTTTCTAATGAATGGGTTAAACCATAGCAACATATAGATTAATGTAGAGTCAGGTGAAATATGCATTTTGTTTACTTTAAAACGTACCCAACTTGCCCGCGTTTGCGTGAGCATATTCTTGCCTCCCTGTGTTTGCATCAGGCCACAGAGATACTGAAACGCATTTAAGAAGTTTACAACGTGTGCAGATTTGCTATCGAAACTGGATACTATTGCAGTACGAAAAGATTCGTTGCACTACAGACAGTATAGAGTATTAAAAAGCAGCATATCGTCTTATCTGCAAAAGTAATGATTTTTTTTGAATGGAAAACAGAACACTAAGTGACAAAAATGTTTCGTGTAGACCAGATAATTCGCCAAATGTTCCGTTAAAATAAAAAACAAGACTGTCAGACCTCAGAAGCGTCTGACAGATGTGTATAAGTAACATAGCAAAATCGGAATTAAAACAGACAGGCAGTATTGATCCTTTTTAGATCAAACTGGCAGAACGGTTACATATCTGGCTGAGCGGTCACTTATGCCTGTACATCTTTTGGTTCAGCACTCTGAACCGGACCTACAAAGGTCAACCCGGCAGCATCATTAACACGTTTGCGAAGTTCCTTGGATGCCTCAAAAACAGGTTTGTATCCGGCTTCAACGTCGATATACTCATTTGTGCGCGGATTGCGTGCGGTGCGGGCTTTTTTCTGCTTTACTTTAAATCGTCCAAAACCGCGAATCTCAATGTTACTTCCCTTTTGAAGTGCATTGGAGATTGAATCGAGAAAGCTTTCAACAACAATTTTTGTATCAACCTGTGTCAGGCCGGTACGTTCCGAAATCCGCTCAACAAGATCTTTTTTTGTAACGTTACTCATACACATCCTCCCATAAAGTTTCCTGACTTTTCAGGTCATGGCTGTTTAGAATTCCATAACTTAATAGTTGGTCATAAGTTACAGTTATTTCGCGCTAAGTTCTTTTAGAATACATTTACTTTCATATAAAATCAAGATAATTTTTTATAACATCATGAAATAGTTATGCTTATCATGGAAAACAGGCAAAAAATGCCTTGCAAAAATGGATACAGGCAGCTTTTTATGAGCTCATTCCTAAAATTAAGGTTGCAGAAATTTAACTTTTTGTAATGCTATGGTATTGAGCGGATCAAAATCGAGTATTGAACGATATACAGATAATGCTTTTTGACTGTTGCCGAGTTTTTCATATGCCACACCAAGCTGGATAAGAATTCGCCCGTTGCGGGGATCATTATGAATTGCCTGCTCAAAATGGAGTATAGCCTCTTTTGTCATGCCGTTTGCAAGCAGTAACAATCCAAGTTTGAAATTGGCATCAACATGGCCGGGATTGTAGAAAAGCGTTTTTTTGAATTCACGGATCGCTTTTGCGCTGTCGTTTTTGGTATAGAAAAGTTCTCCGAGATTGTACCGTGTATTAAAATCTGATGGGTTAAGTGCAAGTGCAGTCTGATAGGACTTCTCAGCAAGTTCGAAATTGTCAAGATAAAAATATGCCATGCCAAGTCGGGCCTGACTTTTTCCATGTAATGGATTTATGTCAAGTGCCGTTAGCAGGTACGTTCTTGCTTTGCTATACTCTTTGAGCTCCATATAATACCGTGCGAGTTGATACCAGGCTTCAACATAGGATGAATCAAGTTCAATAGCTTTGTTTAAATTGTAAAGTGCCTTAGTGGAGGGAATATCCTGCATTGCCTGAATCTGCCCTAAAAAACAGTATGCTTCAGCGTTGTTTGGGAATTTTTCGATACAGGCACGTAATTCAGAGTAGCTCTCCTCCCTGCGACCCTCATAAAATGCACAAATTGCCTTTCGCGCACAGATAACTCCCGTAAGCGAATCCGGTAATTCAACCGACAAAAGGGCGGAGTAAATCTTTTCAGCTTTTTCATACCTCCCGCTAAGCAGGTATGCTTCAGCCAGCAGGTTACGTGCATGAACATCATCAGGTTTTAAAATTACTACCCTTTCAATATATGGAAGAGCATTGTCATAATCGTTACCGTCCAAATAGCGCTGTCCGACAAGCATGTTTGCATATATATCCTGTTCTGTAACAGGTGTGGTACGCGTTGATTCATTTTTTTGACGGGATGGTACCACCGGAATCCGCATCCTGGTACGCTGATGTGTATTCGTGACTGGAGGCGGATTGAACTCAATTGCCTGAGGATCTTCAGGTCGCAGCAGGATTGATAGTAGTACTGTTGCAAGCATACCCGCAAATGATACGCCAAAGATAACAAATACAATTGCCTGTTGCAGGTCGGATAAACCGAGATCTGATAGGAACTTAAGCTTTAACGGTAGTTTCATAGATTTTCATTCAATAATTTCATGAAAAATATGGTTATCAAAAAAACGGCACTCACTGATTTAACCCCTTAACTCCCTATTCTACCATATTTTAAATACAAAAAGCCATTAAAAATGTTGACTTGGTCACAAAAGTGTGGTAATTTATTAGCACTCACTTGTGATGAGTGCTAATAAATTACTATAAAAGTAACATTAATACATTTTATGAAGGGAGGGTTCAGATGAACGTGAAACCTTTAGCAGACAGAATCATTATACTGCCACTTGAGGCAGAACAGAAGACCGCCGGTGGTATCATCATTCCTGATGCAGCAAAAGAAAAACCACAGAAGGGTGAAGTTGTTGCTGTCGGGCCTGGCAAAGTTGCAGACAATGGATCAAAAATTGAACTCACTCTGAAAAAGGGTGATACGGTGCTGTATGGAAAGTATAGCGGCACAGAGGTGGCAATTGATGGCAAGGATTATCTTATTATGAAAGAAAGTGATGTCCTCGCAGTTATCTAATTGTAAATTACCATACAGTCACTAATTAATCAGATTATAAAAGGAGATATACTATGGCAGGTAAAATACTTGCATTCGATACAGTCGCACGTGAAAAGCTGCTCAGAGGTGTTGATACTCTTGCAAATGCAGTTAAAGTAACTCTTGGTCCACGCGGACGCAATGTTGTTCTTGACAAAAGTTTTGGTTCACCGACAGTTACAAAAGATGGTGTAACCGTTGCAAAAGAGATCGAGCTTGAAGACAAGTTTGAAAATATGGGTGCCCAGATGGTCAAGGAAGTCGCATCAAAGACTTCAGATGTCGCTGGTGATGGTACCACAACTGCTACAGTTCTTGCACAGGTGATTGCACGTATCGGTATTAAAAACGTTACTGCCGGTGCAAATGCAATGGCACTTAAACGTGGCGTTGACAAAGCTGTTAAGGCTATTATCGATCAGCTTCAGAAGGATTCAAAGCCGATCAGCGGAAAGAAAGAGATCGCTCAGGTTGGTTCCATTTCTGCAAACAACGATAGCGAGATCGGTAATCTTATTGCTGATGCAATGGAGA